>NZ_JBCNFP010000045.1:0-103723 GCF_050481165.1 Paenibacillus cisolokensis | reverse complement strand
TTCGAAATTTAGGATTATTTTTAACAACAATCGGCTTCACGAGATGTTTGCACCCGAGGACGAAATCAATTGGGACTATCCGTACAACATGGTCATTTGGAAAGCCTTTGTCGGGAAAGACGTCAAATCGTATCTTTACGCGAATTAGCGCCCCCAAAAAGAGGTGAACCATTAACTTGATAAGGAGAAATGTTCTTGTCCACTCTATCACCAACCATCGAACCGACCGGGGTTCAGGCCGCGCAAATGACGCTGGGCCAGTATTTGTTCGACTGTCTGAAACTGGAAGGCATTACGGAGATCTTCGGCGTACCGGGAGATTATAACTTCAATCTGCTCGATACGCTTGAGAAATACGAGGGCATTCAATTGATCAGTGGACGAAACGAGCTGAATTGCGGTTATGCTGCAGACGGATACGCCCGGGTGAAAGGTATCGGGGCTTTTATTACAACCTTCGGTGTCGGTGAAATGAGCGCCTGCAATGCGATTGCCGGCGCTTACAGCGAGAATGTGCCGCTCATCCATATCGTGGGTTCTCCCAAATCGATGGAACAGAAGGCGCACAGGCTGCTGCATCACACCCTTATGGACAGGGATTATGACGCGTTTCGCAAAGTATACGAACCTATTACCGCTTACACGGCGATGTTGACACCGGAAAACGCCGGGATGGGAGTCCCGAAGGCCATCCGGATGGCCAAAAAAGCCGGTATACTTGACCGTCGCCCTCGATCTCGTCATGAAACCGGTCGTGCGGCGTAACGGGCAGACTGCCGAGCCTGCTAAAACGAACGGATACTCGCTTCAGTCAGCGATTGCCCATGCGCGTCAATTGCTGGAACAGGCGCGAAACGTGGTCATTCTGGTGGACATGAACACGCTCCGTTACGGGCTCCAAGCCCACGTCCAAAAGCTGGCCGAGCAAATGAACGTGCCCGTGGCATCGATGATGCAAGGCAAAAGCGCTTTTGATGAAACCCATCCCCAATATATCGGAATGTATGGCGGCGCATTCGCCAGCGGGAATGTACGGAGCATCGTTGAAGGGGCCGATTGCGTCATTGCGGTTGGACTTGTGTGGTCGGACAGCAACACGGCCGTCTTTACCGCAAAGTTGAATCCTCTGAAAACCGTGGACATTCAACCCAACGCGATTAAAGTGGGCGAAGCCGCGTATACGGATATTATGGCGGAGGATATGTTGAACGCACTGCAAACCATCGGATACCGGCAGACGAAACCTATTCCGGTCGTGAGCTTTCCGTACGATACCACTGGCGGCGGACCGGAGCAACCGATTTCCGCCGCTTTTTATTATCCCCGTATCCAGCGGATGCTGAAAGAAAACGACATTGTTATCGTGGAAACGGGAACGCTGATCTATGGCATGTCGCAGATCAGACTGCCTAAAGGGGCGACATACATCGCCCAAGGGGACTCCGGCCGCATTCGGCGCTTCTGTTGCGGCGAAAAACCGGCGCGTCCTCCTTTTTACCGGCGATGGTTCGCTGCAGTTCACGGCGCAGGAGATCAGCTCGATGCTGGAAAACGGATGCAGACCGATCATTTTCGTTCTCCACAATGGAGTGTATACGATTGAAAAGTATTTGAATGTGAAGACGGAAAATCAGAAATACAACCGGATTCCGAACTGGAAGTATACAAAACTGACCGAGGTTTTCGGCGGCGATGCTTTTACTGCGGAAGTGCGGACGAACCGGGAATTGGACGAGGCGATCAAGCAGGCATTGACACAGAATGCGAATAAGCTGTGCATAATTGAAATGATGGTAAGCGATCCGATGGATGCGCCCGATTATGTTCACAAGATGCGTAAGCATCTGGAGGAGCAGGAGAAACGGCAGAATTAGGGTTTTCAGTATGGAATCCTTTTGTTTGCGGGAATCTCAATAAGGGCAACATAACGATATCCATTCAAACAAGGAGTGAAACAGCTATGAAGAAAGTCGCTTTTCTGCTGGCCAACGACTTTGAAGATTCGGAAATGCAAAAACCGTACGATGCAATCAAAGCGGCCGGCCACCAAACGGTCATTATCGGGTTGAAAAAAGGTGAAAAACTGACAGGCAAGAACAAGCAGGCAACGTATACGGCCGATGCTTCCATCGACGAAGTGAAGGCTGACCAGTTTGACGCGGTCGTCATTCCGGGCGGATCGTCACCGGAAAATCTGCGTCTCAACAAGCAGATATTAAAGTTCGTCAAAGACATGGACAGTCAGGGCAAACTGATTTCGGCGATTTGTCACGGGCCGCAGATCCTGGTCAGCGCGGGTCTTGCCAAAGGCAAGACACTGACGTGCTACCCCCCGTTGAAGGATGATCTGATCAATGCGGGCGCAAACTACGTCGATCAGGAGGTGGTCGTCGACGGCAACTACGTTTCGTCGCGGATGCCGGCCGACGAACCGGCGTTCATCCGCGAAACGTTGAACAAACTGCTCACGCCCGTCCCTCAGTCTTGACGCTAACCGCCAAGTATTTTCAAAAGCCCCGGATTGCCGGGGCTTTTACATGAAAAAGGATTTTCGGATTCGATCCGGAACGAATACCGCACAGCCCATAAGGGACGCAGAGGCTCTGCGCAGTTATTGATTTCGGACGAAAAAAGGGTAGTTTCTCTCTTTGCATCTACGCACCAAGAAAACTTTTGATGTTTAGTTTCCATGCGCCGGGTCTAAACCCACCGCCTTTAGGCGGTAAGCTTCCAGCGCGTTGACAGTGTAACAGGCTACCCCTACCATGAGGTTAGAGGTGGAAGAAATGGTCGATTATCAAACGGGTGGGCACTCGGTGTATGACATCAAGTACCACGTCGTATGGGTGACGAAATATCGCTATCATGTGCTAACCGGAGAAATCGCCATGCGGGCGCGGGAACTCATACGACAATGCTGCTTCACGCGAGGAATCACGATCGTCAAAGGCAGTGTGGGTAAAGATCATATCCATTATCCATCTGCTCATCTCGTGTCCACCGACGATGACACCGGCCAAGGTCGTACAGTATCTCAAAGGACGATCGTCCAGATTGCTGCAGGATGAATTCCCGCACCTGAAGAAAAGGTACTGGGGTCAACATCTGTGGGCACGGGGATACTTCTGTGCGACAGTAGGTGCGGTGAATGAAGAAACGATCAGACGATAGCAAGTCGAAGGCGACGATGTCTTTGAAATTGAAGAATAGCCCACAAGAAGGCCGAGTTTCAGTCGGAAACTTTAGGTGGCTTTAGCCACAGGTAGCTTTTCAGCAGGCTTTAGCCTGAACAGTCGGCTTTCAGCCGCCCAAAGGAGCCGGTAGTCGTTCAGTTTATGAAGGTGTCTGCAATGAAATGGAGTACCGTGCTGAACCTAAACGTGTATAGAAACGGAACAAATGGGAATATTTTAACGGTTGATTTTTTTATTCCGTTGAAAAGAGAGGTGGAGGATGGTTTTGTTTCCCGAATACAAGATAAAACAACCGCAAAACCGATATGTATTAAAGCAACTCCGAGCGTAGAAATCCCTCGAATAACCGGGTTAAAGGAGGTTTGATTCAGCGACACTTGGATAGAGGCGGACAGAATTTGTCCGTTGTTTTTTATATCTATATGTTTATAAAGGAAAACAACGGGCGTCAATATTTGACGACCGTGTTCGTCCTGTTTAGTCCTGATATTCAGGACGTTTTACAACATTCTAAGAATGGCTTCACTTCCTTTCATTCCCGGTTGTATACCAAGCTTTTTTGCTTCAAATGTAACCGATTCCAGTGGGGCGTCCAGCAACTGTTCAAGTGAACGTACTCCGGTAGCACGTCCTGCTATGATTTGGCGATCTTTTAACCTTTCGTTTAATAATTGAACATCCAAAGCACCGCACATGATATAGCCCTTTTCGGTCGTCACCGCAAGCAATGTTGTCTTGGGCAACTTCACTTCTATACCGATAGTGTTTTGTCCTTGGACTTCTATCGGTTTAATCTCAATCATCGGATGCACCTCCTTTCGCTACATTATACGTAGGAAGTGCCTATTATGAATGGATAAATGCCTATCGTTTTTTATTTTTCGCGAACGCTATTTGGCTTTTCTCGTGGGATGAGTTTACGGTGGTGAGAAGATCTTTTTCCTATTCGATTGGAGGGCCGTCAAACCCAATTTCACTTAACTCTATATGGGTGTCCAATCCAATATTTGTCGGTCGGAATAAAAAGATACAGGAAAGGAAAGTAACCTTGCTTACAGGAGGAGATTTAAATGCAAATCATTTCCCCAGTTCATGAGGCAACTATTGCCCCTTTTATAGGGCGGTGTGTCGAAGCGGTATTGATCGATGGAACATGTTTAGTAGGCAGATTAGTTGGGATCAGTGACGGAAATGTGATTTTGGAGATTGGCGGAGGGCCGGCTGTCATATCGTCCAAGAACGTGAACAAAACAAAAAAGCAGCTTATGAATGAATTGAAAAAGGCAAAAACGTCTGCTTTTGTTCCTTACTACAATCCGGCGGCGGCAGCGGCTGCTGCTGCAACGATTATCGCGATCGCTCTGGCATTACTGGCTTTGTTATTTGTAATTTAGTGTCTCCTTTATGCCGCTAAATTTAACAATTTATGTAGCCAATCCATGGCGGAAAAGGCAGACTTATGTCTGCATCTGAATCCGTGATTTTGTAGTGGTCCTGACTCCCAATCTGGTATTTTATGGGTAAAAATTAAGCGATGGCAGTTCGTTCATAACTTCAATTTGCGCTGCGGGACGTTAAGCTACTAAGTGCACACTTTTTTACCGACAGCAAATAAACCTCACTTTTTACAGGAAGGTAAAACAGTATGTCGGTTTATGTATTCAGGCAAATGCTTGGTAAATCCTCCGCGCGGTGAGAAACCATGGGCTGTTGCTGCCGAGGTTCAGAGCTATTCTGCCCGCATGGCGGACGAATCGCGCCGCCATGTAGACGATGTTTTGGATGACGGTACGAATGCGTCGACGTTTTACATTGCCGCTGATCGGCGCATCGTCCTCTCGGAGACTTTCTTGTCCCATGATGCGAAGGAGATGGTAAGCAAACACTCCCGCATGCAGTACCAGATCATTGGTGGCGAATTTCCCGGCAGGAAGACGCTCCAAGTCCAAATCAGTTTTGATTTCGCTGTGAAATTGTTCGCTTGTGCCATGGTCGCGATACAGTTCGATCACGCGCCAAGGTGCGCAGCGTAGCGAAGTCCAGTACACCTGAACCTCAATTTCCGGAAGGAGGAGCAACTGACCGTCCCGATCCATCGTCCGTTCAATGACGTGAAACACTTGCCGCAGCTTTCGATCGAATCCTTTTTCCGCAAATTCGATTGCGCCGACATATTCCGTTTTTCCTTCACGCTGCTGGCATGCCATTCCTTTCGTTTTCGCGATGGTCAGCCATGTTTCTTTCGGCGTTTTACGCAGGTTGACCTTGATGATGTAATCCGTGTCAGGATGTCGGTGACAAACTTGTAAATTGTCCAGACTGTCGTTACCTGCATCCATGCGGATGAGTAGCTTGCGATCGGTAACACGCCGCGCGTAGAGAATACTTTGTTCCAAGAACGCGTCGGTTCCCTTTTGGCAATGCACGCTGCCTTCCCGCAGCTCCACGTTGACGCCGTATCCCTCCTGTCCGAGGTAGGCAAAGATGGGCGCGTAACCATCTATACCTTTATAGGTGCGGGATACACCTTCCTTCTTGGTGCCCGAATTGTCGAAGGGAGAGACATCGAGATCAAGCGGTATATAGCACTTGCCGCCTGCCATCAGTCCGGTCAGTGGCGCGTTGACGTTACGCAGGAGATCGGCAGATTCCTCCAGCAAGATGCGGTTCCAATCGGCTTTCTCTGACGCAGCTGCAGCATCCAGACGTTGGCGAAGCGTGGGGCTCGACGGGACTTTTTTCAATTGCAAGCAAATGGGAAAGACATCGTCCTGGCGGAATGGCTCGATGTGATCAAAGTCGCTCTTGCCTTGACAAAGCAAGCCCAGATAGCTTTTCATCACATCGGAGTGAGAGTGAAACGGATTTTCAAATTCCTTAATGACGGTATGGTTTAACCGCTTCGTCAACTTTGTATGAGCAAGCAGAGCACCAACTGTAGCCAGCCCTGCGTGAGTGGTTAGAATGAGCTCTTTGGATCGTACAAATTGGATTTTCATCGGCGCACCTCGATGGTGAAATGTAGAATGTAGCAGATATCCTACTTTTTCTCCATCAGAGCAGCCATTCCCTTTATTTTTCTCGTATTTTCAATCAACTAAAATCACGGATTCAGGTACGAGGCAGCGTACATTCAGTACTCAACATTCAGCGGTCACTTTATTAGGAGAAGGAGTAGAGAAAAAACATGTGTAAAACCCATGCTCTAAGCGTCCCAAGCGCAAAAGCGCCATTTGAAAAGACCACGATTAAACGGAGAGAAATACGTCCGGACGATATCTTAATCGACATTAAGTTTTGCGGGATTTGCCACTCCGAAATTCACAATGCTTACGATGAATGGGGAGGCGTGTATTTTCGTTAATTATGCATCGCCGCAGCATTGCAGGTTCACTCGTTGGCGGAATCCGGGAAACGCAAGAGATGCTCGATTTCTCCGCTGAACACGGCATTGCCCCTAAGATTGAGGTCATCCGTGCCGACCAAGTGGACGAAGCGTATGAGCGTGTGCTCCGCAGCGATGTGCGGTATCGGTTCGTTATTGACATGGCCACTTTGTATTCGATCCTATTCGTGGTGTAAATGAGCTTGCGGATCTCATCTGATATATAAGAAGGAAGTCCCCTTCACCTTGGCGAATTTTTAGAAAATATAGGAATTGAGACCTAGAAGGTGGAGGGGGATTTATGACGGAGAAGATGATTCGCATCTTTAAAATTTTAAACGCGATACAAGCGAGGCCGGGCATTTCAGCGAAAGAACTGGCCGATGTTTGCGAAACGACCGAACGTACCATATACCGGGACTTGCGCCTTATCGATCTTATTGCCCCCATAACCAATGAAGGATACGGAAAAGGTTACCGGTTCGCCGGAAATTTTGCCATTTATCCTTTGAATTTTACGGAGCAGGAAGCTTTGGTCTTCTCGATGCTCCCCTCGGTGATCGATACCAGCAAGCTGCCCCCGGGATTTGAGTCGGCTCATGATAAAGTGATGGCGACGCATTTTAAAGAAAAATCCCGTCATAAAGACATTATTGAAAACATCGCGGAAGTCATCCAGATGGGGACGCCGGCCTATCGGGAGGAAAGTGAGAATTTTCTGTATCCCGTCATTCAGGCCATTCTTGCCCAAAAAACGATCGACGCGGTTTACCATACCCAAAGCCGAAACGAAACGACGGAGAGAAAGATTGATCCGTACTTCTTGGTTCCGCGGGATCAACGTTTTTATTTGATCGGGTACTGTCATCTTAAAAATGAAGTTCGGACGTTCCGCTTGAGCCGGTTTCGAAAGGTGGTCATCACCAACAAGAGCTTTGATAAGGGAGATTTTACGATCACGCAGTACCTGAAAAACACCTGGTCCATTGAGCGCGGCGAAGAGAACATCCATTTCAAGGTGAAATTTTCTCCGGTTGTCGCTCGATACGTGAAGGAAGAAGAGATGTTTGTTCGGCCCAAAATGACGGACCTTGCGGATGGAAGCCTTTTATTCGAAGTCACCGTTAATCATGAACGCGAGTTTCTGAATTGGATCTTCCAATACGGTCCGGAAGCGGAAATTTTGGAACCGAAGGTGATTCGGGAAAAAGTAAAAGAACAGCTTGAGCGTTGGACGACCCGGTATCGTTAAACAGCGCACGAAGATACATATCGTGATGTAGCATACGAACCATAAAAACGAGATTGCCGGGAGTTATCTCGGCGGTCTCGTTTTTGCGGCCAAAAAATGATGACATCCGCCAGAAAATAACGGCCATAGGAAAATCGGTTTGCTTCGTTTACGATGAGGTTACGGGAATCCAGCCCGAAAGCGTCACCTGAGAGCCTGAAGGAAATTCGCCTTCGGGCCCGTTGTCATTGCTATAATGAATTCATCAACGCCTTGCGGAACAGGAGGAAACACGGCATGTTAAAGGCGGTTGTATTCGATGATGAATATATTGTGCTTGAAGGATTAAGGTCGATGATCGACTGGCAACGCTACGGAATCGAATTGGCCGGCACGGCTGGCGACGGCCTGACGGCATTGCAGATGCTGCGCGACGAGGCGCCGGACATCGTGCTGACGGATATTCGCATGCCCGGTATGGACGGGCTGCAGTTGATCGAGACTGCCGCAAAGGAATTGCCCGACACGATGTTTCTCATTTTCAGCGGATTTAACGAATTCGAGTACGTCAAGCGGGCGATCGGCCTCGGCGTCGTCGATTATCTGGACAAGCCGATTACGGTATCGAAAATCGAGGACGCTTTGCTCAAAGCGATCGAACGGATTGCCAAACAGCAGGAATTCAGCGCCTTGAAGGTCAAGTGGGAGGCAAGCCGGGCGCAGCTGTTGGAGAAAGCGACGCTCGATCTGCTGCTCACCGGCGCGAAAGCGGTGGATCAGTGGAAGGAGGCTTTTGGCCCGGATGCGGCCCGTGTCGTCGGCCTGACTGTCCTCGCATTTGCGGAAGCGCATCCCGGGGTGCCGGAACATCCGACATACCGAATCGTGGATGTAACCAACGGCGAGGAACGTCTGTCGGTCGCGTTCCACTACGCGCTGCCGCCGGAATTTCTGTGGGAGAGACTGATCGAAATGTCCAACCAAGCTTCAAGCGCCTTCGGTACGGGAAAGCTGTACCTGTCGCTGTCCGAAGCGCCGAACAGCTACAGAGAAGCGTTGCGGGCTTTGCGTTACGGGCGGTTCCTGGAGGAGAACGGTTGGACGAGAATCGAAGACGTCGAAGGAAACGAACCGCTGCCCGCAGATTTGTCGAAGCACGAGGAAGCGGTGATCGTCTCGCTCCGCACCGGGGACCGGGAAGGACTGTCGAAGGCGCTCGACGGCTTCGAAGCGTGGGTGGAGGCGCAAAAACCGGACCCGGATCAGGTCGAACAAGAGATTCTGAAACTTGTATACCTGGGACGAAAGATTGCGGAGGAAAGCGGCAAAAATTTGCGCAAGCTGGAAGCGGTCGGACACGGGCAGCTGTCCGCCATGCATTCGAGGGAAGACATGTTCCGTTGGCTTCGAAAACGGCTCGACGGGCTGCTCTCCTTGACGCCCGAACCGCGTCCCGCCGCTAAACATCCGGCAATAGAGAAAGCGTTGTCGTATCTGGAGGAGCGGTATGGGCAAGACGTATCGCTGCAAGAGCTGGCGGAGCATGTCGGCTTGAATCCGACCTATTTCAGTCTTTTGTTCAAGGAAGAGGTAGGGATCACCTATATTAAACATCTCACCCGAATTCGTATGGAAAAGGCGAAAACGATGCTGCGGGAAGGGATGCGTGTCGGGGAAGTGAGCGAAAAGGTCGGCTATTTGAACTACAGACATTTTACCGAAATATTCAAAAAGTCGGTCGGCGTAACGCCCGGACAATACCGGGAATCGTTTCATCCGGCATGCAAGGGTGGAGTTTCATGAACCTTATACGCTTGCTCGGCAGATTCCGTTTCAAGAAAATCCGCAACCGGCTGTTCGCCGCCATGATCGTGCTCTTTCTGCCGTCTATCATGCTGCTCGGTTATATTTCGTATAACATCACGAACAAGACGCTGACGGAACGCAACGAACAGACGAACCGCGATCATCTGCGGACGTCCAGCGAAGTCGCGGATCTACTGTTTCACAACATTAATCAATTGCACTATTCAATCGTGGTGAACGACGAGATTCGGGAAGATCTTCGCCATAGCGGGAACGATCCGGAGGTGAGACCGGACAGCCAGAACGTACGGACGTCGACGCGGCTGCAGCGGCTTGTTAGCGGAAGCTTCGGGGATACGCGATACGTGAAATCGATCTGTATCTTCGATCTCCGTTTTCAGACCGCTTGCTTCGGCCGCTCGGACGATGCGGGTCCCTACGAGACTCCGGATAAAGCGCAGAAAATCATGGCTGCGGACTGGTACCGCGACGTTTACGAAAATAAAGGGAAGGTTGTGTATTATCGCTCCGACATCTTCGGCGAAGCGGACGATGTATTCTCGACCGTCAAGCTGTTCCGCGATGCTGGCGACGCCTCCGGTCAGCCGATCGGCATCCTCGTCGTGAACGTGTCGAAATCCATTTTCGGCAAAATTTTCAGCGGTAACCGTGAGCTGGGGTCTTACATGGTCATCGATTCGACGCCGGGGGAGACGACGGCCGTATTCAGCACCGCCGAGGCGGTACAATTAAAGGACGGAACCATCGGCGAAACGTTGGACCATATCCGCGGCCAAGGGTATCAGGTGAGCCCGTTTTACAATCAGATGACGAATTGGACGTTCGTGCATCTTGTGAAGACGAAAGAGCTGTTAAAGGAGTCTCAAAATATCCGCTGGGCGACGACCGCCATTGCGGCCGGGTTTGCGCTCGTCGCGTTGATCTATTCCTATATGATTTCCGGAAGTATCACGAAACCGTTACTGCAGCTTCGAAAGATGATGCTGGACTGGACGAAGGGGGCCCGCAACTTTCCGACCGCTTTCGCGCAGGACGAGGTCGGCGTCATCGGCGAGACATTCAAGCGGATTGCCTGTGAAAACGACGAACTGACCGAGAAGCTGATCCGCTCCGAGCTGAAGGAGCGCGAAGCGGAGCTTAAGGCGCTGCAGACGCAGATCAAACCTCACTTTTTATATAATACGCTCGATTCGATCTATTGGATGGCTATGCTTCAGAACAATCGGGACGTCGCGCAGATGGCCGTATCGTTGTCCGAAAGCTTCAAGCTCAGTTTGAACAAAGGCAAGGAAATGATCCCGGTGTACAAGGAGCTGCAGCATATCGAACATTATTTGAAAATCCAGAACATCCGCTTCAAGAACCGTTTTCGTTATATCGAAGAGGTCGATGAATCGATTCGCGGACTGGAAATTTTGAAGCTGTTGCTGCAGCCGCTGGTCGAGAACGCCATCTACCATGGCCTCGAATCGAAGATCGGGGAGGGAACGATTCGTCTGACCGGGGAAAGAGACGGACAGTATGTAATATTCAGGGTGGAAGACGACGGCGTCGGCATGACCGATCTCGTGCGCACGAAGCAAGGTTACGGACTCGGCAATGTAAAGGAGAGGCTTAAACTGTATTATGGCGAAGACAGCACCTTGGACGTATGGAGCCGCCCCGGCGAAGGCACGCGGATTACGCTCCGTTTCAATCCGTATCCAAACCCAAAATAAGCTGACACGGACCATAAAAATGAAGCGCTTACACAAAACATTCCCCGCACGTACAATAAAGTCGACGATAGCGAAAAGCTGTCTCGAATCTGGGAAAACAGGGGGAAGAACCGGATGAATAAACGTTTCAAACCGATAGCTGCATTGCTGAGCGCCTTGCTGCTGGCCGGACTGTTGGCGGCGTGCGGAGGCAAAGCGTCGCCAGGCGATACGGAGAGCGGCACGTCCGCTCCGGGGACCGACTCAGCGACGAATGAAACCCCGAAGGAAGTGAAAATAACGCTTTTGGTGGACAATACCCAGGACTCCGTAAACTCGGCGAACGCGTATATCGAAGGGTTCAAGAAGATCAACCCGCACATTACGATCGAGCTTGAGACGAGACCGGGCGGATCGGAGGGCGACAATATCGTGAAGACGCGTCTCGCGACAGGCGATATGGCGGATGTGTTCTTCTACAATTCCGGCTCTCTCATGCAAGCGCTGTCTCCGGAACAAAACTTGCTTGATCTGACGAACGAGCCGTTTCAGGCCAACGTGCTGGATTCCTTCAAGTCGACGGTCACTTACAACGGCAAGGTGTACGGGGCGCCTATCGCTTCCACGACCGCCGGAGGCTGGTTCTACAACAAGAAGGTGTACGAGGATCTCGGACTGAACGTGCCGAAGACGTGGGCGGAGCTTATCGCCAACAACGAGAAGATCAAGGCGGCGGGAATTACGCCGGTCATCGGAACGTTCAAGGATTCCTGGACGTCGCAGCTGGTCGTGCTGGCGGATTACTACAATGTCCAGGCGCAGGTGCCTACTTTCGCGGAAGATTTCACGGCGCACAAAGCGACCAATGCCGGTACGCCGGCGATGCTGCGCAGCTTCGAGAAGCTGCAGGAGCTTCACGACAAAGATTTCTTTAACAAAGACTTTCTGGCCACGACGTACGACGCAGGCTTGAAGATGCTGGCGGAAGGCAAGGGCGCGCATTATCCGATGCTCTCGTTTGCGACGCCGGCCCTCTTGCAAAACTTCCCGGACCAGATCGAACAGATCGGATTTTTCGCTCAGCCGGGCGACGACGCGTCACAGAACGGCTTGACGGTATGGATGCCGGGCGCGGCGTATATTTACAAGGAAAGCAAGCATATCGAGGAAGCGAAGCAGTTCGTGGCCTACGTCGCTTCCGTCGAAGGCACGAAAGCAGCGGCAGCCGTATCGAAGCCTACCGGCCCGTATGTCATCGAAGGCGCGACGGTTCCGGACGACGTGCCGACGCTGGTGAAAGAGATGCTTCCCTATTTCGAAAATAACAGGACGGCACCGGCGCTCGAATTCGTTTCGCCGATCAAAGGACCGAGCCTGGAGCAAATTACCGTCGAGGTGGGCGCGGGAATCAAGAGCGCCGTGGAAGGCGCGGAAGCGTACGACCGGGACGTCGAAAAACAAGCGAAGCAGCTCGGATTGGAAGGTTGGTAATCTGTTCAGAGAGAGATGTTCGGCCCTGTGTTGATCCCGCAGGGCCGATTCACTTCAGGAAACTTGGGAGAGATTCGGATGAACCGTATTTTTAAACGGACGTACTCATACTGGTTTTCGCTGCCCGCCGCGCTTATTTATTTCGTCATCTTTATTTTACCTACCGCGATGTCCTTCTTTTTCAGCCTGACGAGATGGACATTGATCGAATGGGAATTTATCGGATTCGAAAATTTCGTCACCTTCTTCCGCGAGCAATCGCTGAACATCGGCTTCAAGAACACGCTCGTTTATGCCGTCGTGACCTGCGGGCTGAAGGTGATTTTGGGATTGCTGCTCGGGGTATTGCTGACCTCGAAGCTTCGAACGCGAAACTATTTGCGTTCCGTTATCTTTTTTCCCACGCTGGTCAGTACGATCGCCGTCGGTATCGCATTCAGCATGATGATGCACCCGAGCCAAGGCATCATTAACACCGCGCTTGCCGCGATCGGCATCAACGGCCCCGATTGGCTGGGCGATACCCGTCTGGCTCTTCTGTCCGTCGCGCTCGTCGACGTATGGAAAGGCGTCGGATTCGCCACGGTTATTTATATTGCGGGCATTATGTCCATCCCTTCGGAATATTACGAGGCGCTTCAGATCGACGGAGGGAACGGGTGGCGCAAGTTTTGGAACATCATCTTGCCGCTCAGCCGTCCGGCCACCAATTCGGTTATCATACTGGCATTTATCGGCGGCCTTCGTTCCTTCGATCTCGTGTGGGCGATGACGAAGGGCGGTCCGGGCTTTACGACCGACTTGATCGCTTCGATCATTTACAAGCAGTACCAGGGCGGCTTCTACGGGCTCGCCACAGCCGGCAACGTCATCCTGTTCCTCGTCGTCTCCGCGCTGGCGTTCCCGCTGTATGCGTATTTGAATCGCAAGGAGGTAGACCTGTGAGAGCCTTGAGACAGACCGCTATCGAAATCGCAGGCATCCTGTTTACCGTCGTTGCGTTCTGGATTCCGTTCTACTTCATCTTCGTCAATGCCGGCAAAGATGCGCAAGAGTCGTCCTTGTTGAACCTGTCCTGGCCTTCGACCGCGATGTTCTGGGAGAACATCAAAACCGTCGTGGCGGCCCGCGATTTCATGCTGATCCGGGCGTTCTACAACAGCACGGTGCTTACGGTCGTCTCCATTGCGATACTGGTCGTGTTATGCGCCATGGCGGGCTACGTGCTGCAGCGCCGTTCCGACCGGGCGACGCCCGTATTCAACTTTCTGATTCTCGCCGGACTGATCGTTCCGCCGGCGATCGTGCCCACGATCTGGGTGCTGGACGGCATCGGATTGTTCAAGACGATGAGCGGTCTCATCCTCGTAGAAGTGGCGCTCAATTTTCCGTTCGCCGTACTGCTTTATAAAGGCTTTATGGCGGCGATTCCGCGCGAAATCGACGAAGCGGCGGTCATGGACGGCTGCGGCGGGCTCCGTCTGTTCTTCCGCATCGTCTTGCCGCTGCTGCAGCCGGTGACCGCCACGATTATCGTTCTTTCGTCGGTGACCATTTTTAACGATTTTACGAATCCGCTCTATTTCTTGCCCGGCTCGGACAACGTGACCGTGCAGCTGACGCTGTACAATTTTCAAAGCCAATACGTCACGCAATACAACTTGCTCTTTACGAACATTTTGTTGATTACGATTCCGCCGCTTCTGTTGTTTATTTTCTTTAACAAACGGATCGTCGCGGGCATGACGGCAGGCTCGGTGAAAGGATAATCATTTGCGAATTCCAGAAAAAAGGGGATGGATCGATGAACAGGTTGCATGTGAGAGCGACATGCGAATACCGGACGAATCTATTGGGAACCGACATCCGGCGTCCGCGATTCAGCTGGATAATCGATGCCGGCGTCCGCAGAAACGTCCGGCAACAAGCATACCGCATCCAGGTGGCGGAGGCCGGCAGCGGCTTCGATGAGCCGTTCTGGGACACGGGGCGCACAGCATCGGAGCGTTCCGTTCATATCGAATATGGCGGTCCCGGGCTGAAACCGCGGACGGCGTACCGGTTTCGCGTGAAAGTATGGGATACGACCGGAGCGGAATCGGATTGGAGCGAAGAAGGCGGCTTCGAGCTCGGTCTCGGAGACCCTTCGGCTTGGACGGCGTTATGGATTACGCCGGACGCATCGGCGATCCCCGCAGACTCGAAGCCGGTCTTTCTGCTGCGCAAAACGTTCGAGCTTCGCTCCGATATCGCGCAGGCGCGCGTCTATGCGACGGCGGCCGGCGTCTATGAGCTCTATGTGAACGGCCGGAAGGCGTCGGACGATCTGCTCGCGCCAGGATGGACCAGCTATCATCACCGGCTGCAATATCAAACCTACGACGTCACCGCACTGCTTCAAGCGGGCGGCAACGCGATCGGGATTATGCTTGGGGACGGATGGTATCGGGGCGGTCTCGGCTTCGATAACCGAAACTACATGTACGGGGAGCAGCGGGCCGCGCTCGCCGAGCTGCATGTCAGGTATGCCGACGGCACGGAGGAGATCGTCGGTACGGACGGCAGCTGGAAGGCGTCGCTCGGACCGATCCGATATTCGAACATTTATCACGGAGAGACGTACGACGCGCGTTTGGAACAGCGGGGCTGGAGCGAATCGGGGTTCGACGACGCCGAATGGTCGGCCGTCACGGCGGTCGACCTGCCGTATTCGCATCTCGTGGCCCAAGAAAACTGGCCTACGGCCGTCACGGCGGTCGACCTGCCGTATTCGCATCTCGTGGCCCAAGAAAACTGGCCTACGGCCGTTACGGAAGTGCTTCGCCCGGTGTCGTCGTTCGTGACGCCAAAGGGCGATACGGTGCTTGATATCGGGCAAAACATGGTCGGCCGTGTCCGCTTCAAGGTTCGGGCCCCTGCGGGCACGAAGATCGTGCTGCGACACGCCGAAGTGCTCGATAAGGACGGCAATATCTACTTCGGCAATCTCCGCCCCGCGAAGCAGACGGTGGAATATATCGCCGCCGGTCGCGGCGAAGAGAGCTACGCCCCGCACTTCACCTTTATGGGTTTCCGATACGTGATGGTGCAAGGGTATCCGGGGCAGGAAAACGGCTTGCCGCTCGACGCCTTCCAAGGGGAAGTCATTCACTCCGATATGGCGCCGGCGGGCGAGTTCGAATGTTCGGACGAGCGGGTCAATCAGCTGCAGCGCAATATTAGGTGGGGGCAGCGGGGCAACTTCCTCGACGTGCCGACCGATTGCCCGCAGCGTGACGAGCGGCTCGGATGGACGGGCGACGCGCAAGTGTTTATCAGCACGGCGCTTTTCAATTTCCAGGGCGCGCCCTTCTTTACGAAATGGCTGCGCGACCTGAAGGCGGAGCAGCACGAAGACGGCGGCGTGCCGTTCGTCATTCCGGATATTGTCGGGGGCGCCAGCTCCGCGGCATGGGGCGATGCGGCTGTCATTTGTCCCTGGACCGTCTACCGGTATTATGACGACCTGCGGTTGTTAGCCGAACAGTACGAAAGCATGAAGCGCTGGGTCGAATACATCCGCAGCCAGGGCGATAACGAATATTTGTGGGATACCGGCTTCCATTTCGGCGACTGGCTCGCGCTCGACGCGAAGGAGAACAGCTATATCGGGGCGACGCCGACGGCGCTGGTGGCGACGGCATATTACGCGTATTCGACGCGCATCGTTCGCGACGCGGCGCGTGTTCTCGGCCGGGAAGAGGACGCCGCGCGGTACGCGGAGCTGCATGACAATGTCGTGCAAGCGTTCCGCGACGAATTCGTGACCAAGACGGGGCGCATCGCGTGTCCTACGCAGACGGCCCATGTTCTGGCGCTGGTGTTCGATCTCGTCGAGGAGAGCGTGAAGGCGCGTGTGGCGGAGGATTTGAATGCGCTTATCGTCGAGAACGACTACCACCTGACGACCGGTTTCGTCGGCACGCCGCACCTGTGCTTCGCGTTGTCGAACAACGGCTACCACACGACGGCGGTCCGGCTGCTGCTGCAAGACAGCTATCCGGGCTGGCTTTACTCGGTTTCCAAAGGCGCGACGACGATTTGGGAGCATTGGGACAGCATCAAACCTGACGGTTCGTTCTGGAGCGACGACATGAACTCGTTCAATCATTATGCGTACGGCGCGATTGGCGACTGGATGTACCGGAAGGTCGCCGGACTCGACATGGACCCCGACGTCCCCGGCTATAAGCGGATTCGCATCGAGCCCCTGTTCGGTTCCACCTTGCTGACCCGGGCGAGAGCGGCGCATGATTCCATGTACGGACGGATCGAGTCCGGCTGGCGCGTGAACGGCGAGCGGGTGGAGGTGGATGCGGTCGTTCCGGCGAACGCGACGACGGTCGTCGTGCTGCGCGGCGCGAAACGGTCGACTGTGACGGAAGGCGGCGAACGGCTTGAGGACGTCGAAGGCGTCTTGTCGATCGCGGAAGGAGCTGACGGTCTGGAAATCGAGGTCGGGTCGGGAAGCTACCGCTTCGCTTACGAGGCGCCGGGCCTGTTCCGCGAAACGTACAGCGAGAAGACGAAGCTTAACGAGCTGCTTATGGACGAGAAGGCAGTCGCCGTGCTGCGGCGCCATGTGCCGCATCTGCTCGAGGGCGCGTTGGCGGACATCGCGAGAACGGCGTCGCTGAGGCAAATTCGCGAGAATGGCATGATGCGCGTGCCGGCGGAGAAGATCGAGCGGATTTTAGAGGAATTGGCAGCGATATAAGTATTTTCAATGGCCGCACTCGTCTTTTTTACTCAGGGGCTCGATCGGCGGCATCTGGCCGGAATTTGAGTTCCGCGTATATTCCGGACGTTTGAAGAAAAAAATAACGGAAGCACGGATTGGGAATGATTTGCAAGGAGGATATCCGCATGAAATTCCGGTCAGCCGTTGCGCTGTGGGCGGCGCTAGTCCTGCTTCTGGCAGCGAACGGAGCGTTTGCCGCCCCTGGTGGCGCTTTTCATTTCGGCTTTAAAAAAAGCGTAGGGGGCAAGCTGCCTTCCATCGACGAGGAAGGCTTCAAGAACATTCTTGTCCGGCATGGCGCCATTTTCCTTGGCGATACGTCGAAGAAAGAGCTGTATTTGACATTTGACAACGGATACGAGAACGGATACACGTCCCGGGTGCTCGATGTGCTGAAAGCGAAAGGCGTGCCGGCGGCCTTTTTCGTCACCGGGCACTATGTGAAGGATCAGCCTGATCTGGTGCGCCGCATGGCGAGCGAAGGTCATATTATCGGCAACCATTCGTGGTCTCATCCCGATATGAGCGCCATCCCCGCCGAACGGATTCGCGACGAGCTGGCCAAGGTGAAAGACGAGGTCGCGAAGCTGACCGGCCGGCAAGAGATGCGTTACCTGCGCCCTCCGCGCGGCATCTTCAGCGACCGGATGCTGGATGTAACCAGGCAGCTTGGTTATACGAACGTATTCTGGTCGATCGCTTACAAGGATTGGGACGTGAACGCCCAGCAAGGCGCGGATTACGCGCTGCGGTCGGTTGTGAAACAGCTGCATCCCGGCGCGGTCATTCTGCTGCACACCGTCTCGCGCGACAATGCGGAAGCGCTCGGCGCCATCATCGACGAGGCGCGCAGGCAAGGCTATACGTTCAAGAGTCTGGACGAGCTAACCGTTAAACGGTACGACGCGGCCGACTCTCCAAATCCGGCGGCGTAAGCCGCATCGAAGCCTGATTGCGAGGGCCCCCTTTGCCGGTCGAACCGGCAGAGGGGGCGTTTGCATGTTTCGGGAGACGCGGCCGCCAACCGGTGCCGGAAACGGTCTGCCTGACTTTGACAGCTTCGTATCCGGGCGTTCGGATTGCGGCTCTTCTCCTTTTATGATTTAATGATATGGGTTATTTCAACACGGATAAATCTCCTAAAATAAACTATTGAAAAAGCACGGCAACTAATATATATTAATCCAATAGTATAACTTGGAGATTTATACTTGAAAACCAATGATGCGTCGCTGTCATAGTCGGCCAAATCGTAACGTTTGAAAAGGAGGGAGAGGCGCTGATCGAGCTTCACCAGGTAAACAAGCTCTACCGAACTCCCACAGGCGTGACCGAGGCGCTGACAGATATCGAGCTGACCGTGGAGAAGGGCGATATCTTCGGCGTCATCGGCCATTCCGGCGCCGGAAAGAGCACGCTGCTGCGCTGCGTTAACTTGCTCGAACGTCCGACATCGGGCAAGGTTGTCGTGAACGGGAAAGAGATGACGGCGCTGCGGGAGAAGGAACTGCAACAGGAACGGCGGCGGATCGGTATGATCTTCCAGCATTTCAATCTGCTTTCGACCGCCACGGTAACGGACAACATCGCGTTTCCGCTGAAGTTGGCCAAATGGCGGGCGCCGCAAATCAAGGAAAGGGTGGACGAGCTGCTGGAGCTTGTCGGGCTGCGGGATCATGCCGCCAAATATCCGTCCCAGTTGTCCGGCGGCCAGAAGCAGCGGGTCGGCATTGCCCGGGCGCTGGCGACGAATCCCGATGTGCTGCTGTGCGACGAGGCGACGTCGGCGCTTGATCCGCAGACCACCCAATCGATTCTGCAATTGCTGCAGGACATCAATGAGAAGCTGGGCATTACGATTCTGCTCATTACGCACGAGATGCACGTCATCCGTTCGATCTGCAACCGCGTGGCGGTTATGGACGGGGGGCGTATCGTCGAGCGGGGCGACGTGCTCGACGTCTTTCTGAAGCCGCAGCATCCGGTCACCCGCGAATTCGTCGGACAGGTGTCGGAACGGCCGGACGGCGGCTTCGTGAGCGTACGGCACGACGGAACGGTTCTGCGCATCCAGTTTGTCGGAGAATCGACGTACGAGCCGGTGCTGTATGAGGTCGTCCGCGAGACGGACGCCACATTCGCCATCCTGCAGGGGACCGTATCGCGCATGAAAAACACGCCGTACGGCCAATTGCTGGTCGAGCTCCGGGGCACGTCTGGCGATACGGACCGGATCGTCAGGCGGCTGCGCGAGCGCGGCGTCGATGTGGAGGTGATGTCGTGACGTTCGAAAATGTCCGCTGGGACGAAGTGTGGCAGGCGACGAAAGACACGCTGATCATGCTTGGATTTTCGCTGCTTTTCACCGTCTTGATCGGTCTGGCGCTGGGCGTGCTGCTGTTTATAACAAGCCGCGGGCAGCTGCTGCAGAACGGCTTCATCTACCGGGTGCTGTCTGTTATCGTCAACATTACGCGTTCCGTACCGTTCGTTATTTTGATGATTTCCATCTTCCCGCTGACCAAATGGCTTGTCGGTACGTCCATCGGAGTCAAAGGCGCGATTCCGCCGCTTGTCATCGCAGCGGCGCCGTTCTTCGCCCGGCTCGTCGAAGCCGCGCTGCGCGAGGTCGATCGCGGCGTGATCGAAGCGGCGCAGGCAATGGGCGCATCGAAGTGGACGATCGTATGGCGGGTGCTGCTGAGGGAAGCGCGGACAGGGATTATCGCCGCGATTACGGTAACGGCCGTTACGCTCGTCTCCTACACCGCGATGTCGGGCGTCGTCGGCGGGGGCGGCTTGGGCGATCTGGCGATCCGCTACGGTTACCAGCGTTTTCAGCCCGATGTCATGATCGTTACCGTCGTGCTTCTCATCGTGCTGGTCCAATTGCTGCAATCTGCCGGCGACCAGCTTGTCCGAAAGTATAGCCGCCGTTAAAGAGAGATGGATCGGATCGTATGTTTAAAAAAATTCAGTCGAGAAAGGAAGGAGTTTGAAATGAAAAAAATCGGATTGTCGATTTTGACGCTTGTGCTGGCCGGAGCTTTGGCCGCTTGCGGCGCGAAAAACGATGCGAATAATCAGGGAAGCGCGGGAGAGAGCGGTTCCGAGCCCGAAAAGCAGCAGGAAGTGACGTTGAAGATCGGGGCTTCTCCCGTTCCGCACGCCGAAATTTTGAAAGAAGCCCAGAAGCTGCTCGAAGGAGAGGGCGTCAAGCTGGAGATTATCGAGATGAACGATTACGTTCAGCCGAACGTTCAACTGTATGAGAAGCAGCTGGATGCGAACTTCTTTCAGCATACGGCCTACCTGGAGGAGTTCAACAAAGAACGCTCCTACGATCTGGTAAAGGTGACGGGCGTGCACATCGAGCCGATCGGCGTTTACTCGAAAACGGTGACGAGCATCGACGAGCTGAAGGAAGGGGCGAAGATCGCCATCCCGAACGATCCGACCAATGGCGGCCGCGCGCTCACCCTGCTGGCCAAGCACGGGCTGATCAAGCTGAAGGAAGGGGTGGACGTGGACGCGACGATCGCGGACATCGAACAGAACGACAAGAAGCTGCAGTTCGTCGAGCTTGAGGCGGCGACGCTGCCGCGGGCCCTTGACGAAGTTGACGCCGCGGCGATCAATACGAACTACGCGCTGACGGTCGGTCTGGTACCGAACGACGATGCGCTGATTATCGAGGATAAAGACACCCCGTTCGCGGACATGCTGGTCAATATCTTGGTCGCCCGTCCTGACAACAAGGACAGTGAAGCGATCCAGAAGCTGGCCAAGGCGCTCAATTCACCGGAAATCAAAGCCTTTATGGAGGAGAAATACGACGGCGCGGTCGTCCCGACGTTCTGACCGCAACACAAACCCGACTAAATGAAAAAGCCGCTTCCGACGTTCTTAGCGACGTGACGAAGCGGCTTTATTCGTTGTGCGAGCACGGTTATTTCCCTTCGATCTCCCGAATCGATCCGGAGAACAGCCAGGCGCCCGTCTGCATATCCTCGATGGCGAAGAAGAACGGGCGGTCGACGGTCAGGCTTACCGTCTCTTGGGGAGCGCCGGATGCCACGCCGACCGACGTGGCGGCCGCGGCTTCGGTGCCTTGCTCGTTTACCTCAATAACGCTTTTATGCTTCACTTCATCGATGTAGAGACCCTCTTTGTCCGCTTCTCCGAAGCCGGAGAAATCGGCTTGAGCCGGATCGAACGCATCCTTCATGCCGAGAGCGATCAGCGTACCGTTCAGCTTCTCTTCGAAGTCCGCCTTGAATTTCGGCAAGCCGAGCTTCACATGATGGTTCTCCATCGGACCGGACCAAGCCGAACGGTCGGTCCATATCTGCTCGTGCAGCGACGCCAGATCCGCGCTTTCGTCCGGGACGATGACGAGCATCGCCATCTGGCCTTCGCCGTAAGGAATGCGAACCGCTTGCCACCGGTCGGTTGCGCGGTATTCCATATATCCGGTCCGGTGCATCATCTGAACGTTCGCCGTCGTACCGTCTTCTTGCCGGAACCGTTCCTCCCGCGTCTCCTCCGGATCGAACGGCTTCTGCCATTGCCCCTTGAAATAAATCGCATTGATCAGCATGATTCGCATATCGGGATCGACCCGGTCGACCAGCTTGTCGATCATGCCGCGCGTGCTTTCTTCGATCCAGTCGTTGATCCGCTGCGGCGCAGCGTCATCCGTGAAATTGACCGATCGAGCCTCGGCGTTGAAGCTGTTCCGGACAATCTTCATATAGTCGTCCGGCAGCTTTATCCCTTCCTGCGTCCACAGCGAATTGGCCGCCAACAGCGCAACGCCTTTGCCGGTGCGGGTCAACAGCTCGCCCAGGCTGCGATAGCCGCCCGCGATCTCTTCTTCGGCAAGCCGGCCGAGACCGAGCGTCTCCGCCATCTCGGTGCGGGTATTGCCGGCGCTTCCGAAATAGGTCATGCCGAGCGCCATCGATATGCTGTAAGGGGATATCAAGACGTTGCCGTCCGTTTCGGCCGCCGCGAGCTCGCGGTGAAGCTTCATGCCGAATTCGTTGACCGCTTTTACAAGCCTGTCGTCCGCGGCATCGGCCAGCTTTTGCCGCTTGTCCAAGGAAATCGTCTCCGCATCCGGGCGGGGAGCGGACGGCGTTTCATCCGTCGATCCGCAGGAAGCGAGCAGCGCCGCACTCAGCAGGATGGAGATGACGGCGGCTCTCGTTCGATGAAATCCGGACATTTGCGACCTCTCCTTTACGCATGGTTTATCCAACCTATAACAGATGACGCATCGGGAAGCCAAATGTTGCAGCGACGGCGAAAAACAAGGAATCCCGATCAGGCTCCGGACGTTCCGCTCAGCTCCATGTCCGGCTCGTTCGGCCCGTATGCCGGCGGTTCGGCTTCCGCCGGTTTTCCGCCGGCCGGGAAGACGAGGCGGATCGTCGTCCCTTCGCCGGGCGCTGTCGCGACATCGATGGCGCCGCCCATCGCTTCGACGAGCGCTTTCGTAATGGCCATGCCGAGCCCGCTCCCTTCCGGCGAGCTTTCGGTATCGGTCCCGCGGTAATAGCGCTCGAACAGCTTCGAGGCGGTCTCTTCGTCCATGCCGTTGCCGTCGTCGCGGAACGCGATCGCGAAGCCGCCGCCCGGCAGTTTCTCCAGGGCGACATCCACCCGCGTGCCCGGCGGATTGTGCAGCAGCGCGTTGGCGACCAGGTTGTCGACGATGCGCTGCAGCCATGGGCCGTAAATGGCGGCGCGGACAGGATCACGGCTTGGCCGGAATGCGGCCGATCCCGGGCGGAATGCCGGATGTGCGGCTGTCCGCGCGACCGCTTCCGCGAGGAACAGATTCAGGTCCGCCGTCTCCGTCCCGGGCAGCCGACCGCCGCCGCGAAGACGGTACGTCAGGTTCAGATCGTTGATCAGATTGTCCAAATATTCGGCTTTCCGCCGGATGACGCCCGAAAATTCCCGCACTTCCTCCCGGGTCCATTCGTACGCTTCCGCTTCCAGCATATGGGCATAGCCGCGAATCGACGATAGCGGCGTCTTCAAGTCATGCGAGACGCCGGCGATCCATTCTTCGCGCATCTGCTCGTCCCGCCGCCGGCGAATATCGTTCTGGCGCAGCGTTGCAGACAAATTCGCAAGCGACGAGAGCAGCTCGCCGAACAAACGGAAGCGCCGCTTCAACCGGCCGCGCCGGTTGCGGCTGACCGGATGTCCTTGCCGGCCGGCCGGCTCGGCGTAGATGCCGCGCGCGAGCGAGCGCAGCCAGTCCGCCATATGCAAGAGCGGTGCGACGAAGCTGCGCGCATAAGCGAACGACAGCAGCATGTAGACGAGCACGGCGCTCAGCAGCAGTCCGCCGCCGCCGAGCAGCAGCGCCCGCATTTCCGACGGCAGCGCCTGCATCTGACCCGGAGGGCCAGCCGCCCCTGGCTCCGGGACGGTCACGATCCAGGTGCGTTTCGCGGCAGGATCGAACCGATAGTCGATCCGCGCGCCGTACCGGTCGGGGTACATATAGCGCAAAGCCATTTCCTGAGGCGTGAACCGATCCGGCGCCGTTTCCGGCCGGCCGTACGACGCTATCTCCGCACCCGTCTCGTCCAGCAGCTGCACCCAACCGCCGGCCCGGTCGATCTCGCTTTTCAGCCCGGAAGGAATAACGAGCGCGCCGCTCTCGTACGACGCTTCCGCCGCGATGCGTTGCAGCAGCTCTTCTTCCTTGAACCGCATGCCGTAAATGAGCGTATGCTCCACGCCGTCCTTTACGTCGATCCATATAGACAAGCGATACGGAAACGGCAGCTTGCCGACCCAGTAAGCGTTCAACTCGCCGGGCATATAGGCGTCGGGAACGTCCGGCGGCGTATTGAACGCGTCGGTGACCCGGCCTTCGCTGTCGATGCGCTGCACCCATCCGCCGCTCTCGCGTATTTTTTCGAGCAGCTTGGCATCGAAGACGATTCGGCCGTTCTCGACTTTCAAGGTCTGAATCAGCTGCTGCACGCCCGCCTGGCCGAATTGCCGTTCCGCTTCGATGCGGGTCAGTTCGTTCATCGTCCATTGGAACGAAAGGACGGCCAGCGCCATCAGCAGCAGACCGGCGAACAGCAGTTGGGCGACGAAGCGGACCGTCAGCTTCCAGCGGATGCTCATCGCTTCCCGCTCCGTCCGACCAGCTTGTAGCCGAGCCCGCGCACATTGACCAAATATTCCGGCTTCCCGGGCTCCGGCTCGATTCGCTCGCGAATGCGGTGAATATGGACCATGACGGTATTGTCGTCACTAATCGCCTGTTCGCCCCATACCTTCTCGTACAGCTCGCTTTTCGTAAAGATCCGGTTCGGGTTCCGGCATAGGAAAAGCAGCAGCTGAAAGACGAGGGAAGGACACGGAACCGTCCGTCCTTCCACGATAAGCTCGCCGGCGTCGGCATGAACCTGAAACCGGCCGTAATCGTATATTTCGGCCGTCTTCGCCGTCGCGTCGGACGCCGGCTTGAACGAGCGCCGCAGCTGGGCTTTGATGCGTGCCGCGACTTCAAGCGGATTGAACGGCTTCGTAATATAATCGTCGCCGCCGACCGCGAACCCAGACAGCTTGTCGAAGTCCGAAGAACGGGCCGACAGGAACAGAATCGGCGCGTCGGTCGTCCGGCGGATGAACGGGCACAATTCGATGCCGCTTTGGCCGGGCAGCATGACGTCGAGCACGATCAGGTCGTACCGTTTGCGTTCGCAGGCGGCAAGCGCAGCCTCTCCCGTCGCCGCGCTGTCCACATTGGCGAATCCTTCCTTGCGCAGCACCGTTGTCAGCATATGTACAATGGATTGCTCGTCATCGACGAGCAAAATCGAGGCGTCGTTCATATTTCCATCTCCCCTGGCTTTCAATCAAGATCCGCGTTATTATATCGATTCGATTGTAACATGGCTGTCTGTCGAATAGGAAAACGGAACCTTAACGGAACCTTAACGCGTTCCGCGACGGCGCTTCGCAAAGTTAAGCGGAACGTAAGCTCCCGTTATCGGGCGCATAAGACAAAGGGGGTACAGTTGAGACATCGGAGAACGAAGGAGTGATAGATACATGATCTTGAGCAAACGAATGATGGCCGTGCTGCTGCTGGTGCTCACGATGCTTGCAGGCTGCGGCGAGCGGGTCGGGGAAGGGCCGAAAGAGGAAACTTCGGTCCAAGAAGGGGAGGCAGTTTCTCCCGGATCGGTTGACGATCAGGAGACGGCCGAACCGGATGCGCAGGAAACGGAAGGGGGTACAACGGACATGATCGAGCCTGAACAGCTGGCCGCTTCGCTGCTTGCGGGCGAATACGAGCGTATTTACAACCAAATGTCGGAAGATATGCAGGAGGTGGTTTCCAGAGAGGACTTCGAATCGACGGCCAAGTCGTTTACTGCCGGGGTACAAGCTTTCCATCCGGAATCGGTTGTCAAGCTCAATGGCGCCGAACGATTCGTCTGGCTCGACGATACCCGCACGAAAGGGGTGCTCGCGGCGTTCGGTCCGGACGGCTTAATCGAAGGGCTGCAAGTATTGCCGCTGGAGACATTTCCGGAAACCGACGGCCAATTGACCGAACAGCGTTACGCACTACCTTTTAAAGGCCACTGGTTTGTATTTTGGGGCGGGACGAACGTCATGACAAACTACCACTATGCTTATGAAAGCCAGCGTTATGCGTTCGACTTTGTGAAAGCCCGCAACGGCATGTCGTACGAAGGAGATCCGCAGCTTAATGAAAGCTATTTTGCATTCGGGCAGGATGTGCTGGCGGCCGCAGACGGCGAAGTCGTCGGCGTGGTGAATGACGTCAAAGACAACAAGCCGCTCGTCGAGACGAACGAGAACGAACCGGCGGGCAATTATGTGGTGATCGATCATGGCGGCGGGGAATACTCGATCACAGCGCATTTTCGCCAAGGGTCGATCGCCGTGCGGGAAGGGGATCGGGTCAGGAAAGGCGATCTGCTCGGTCAGGCCGGCAATTCCGGCAACTCCAGCGAGCCGCATATTCATTTCCAGATATCCGACAGCCCGGATCTTATGACCGGCAAATCGCTGAACGTGAAATGGGACGGCGGTTTCAATATCGTGCAAGGGGAAACGGTGGAAGGCGCGCAGGATTAACAAGGCAAGGAGCGAGAGCGGGCGAGCGTCCCAACCAAAGGAAGACGCCCGCACCCGCCTAGGCGGCGGGCTCGTCCTCACGCCTTACGGGAAAGCTGCGGGCGGCATACAGAAACGGAGTGGAGCAGACCGACACGATAAACTTGATGATATAGGTGGAGAGGAAGATCGACAGCCAGATGCCGAATCCGTATTCGCTGTAAAAAGCGATTGTGCAAAAAATAAGGGTGTCGACGAACTGGCTGATCGCCGTACTGCCGTTGTTGCGGATCCATAGCTGTCCGGGCGACGGGAAGATTCGTTTGAGCAGCGTATAGAGACGCACGTCGAGAAATTGGCTGACGAAATAAGCGCAGAAGCTGGCGATCGCAATTTGCGGCATAAAGCCGAAAATGACGGACAGAGCTTCGTGGCCGATATCTTCTGGTTGCCGCTCAAACAGCAGCGCGAGCTGCATAATGATCGTCGAGGCGGCCAATGAAAAAAGTCCGATCCAGACTGCTTTCTTGGCTGCGTTCTCTCCGTATTTTTCGTTCAGCAGGTCTGATGCGAGATAGATTGTGCCATACATCGTGTTGCCTAGCGTCAGGACGATCGAGAATATATCGATCGTTTTGATCACCTGAATATTGGCAACGACCGAAGCCATCGCGACCCAGCCGTAAACGCCGGATTTCCCGAACAGCCGGTAGGCTGCCAGAAACAGCGTAAAATGAACGAGCATAAACAAAATGCCCAATGACAGATTGAACATGAAACGAAACCTCCTAAAGACTTTGCGAAGCAAAGTCCGCTTCGGAAGCATAGGCCAAGACTTTGCGAAGCAAAGTCCGCTTCGGAAGCATACGCCAAGACTTTGCGAAGCAAAGTCCGCTTCGAAAGCATACGCCAAGACTTTGCGGCGGCCTTTACAGTACCTAATCATTATACGGTTCCCGCAAACGGTTTGAAAAGCGGAAAGACATACTCTCCCCCGGAGGCTCTTATTGAATTGGCTATCGTTCTTTTCTATAATGAAAAAGACGTATGATTCAATCTGAAATTGCGCAATTATTCGTTCCATTTACGAGCGGAAGGGGGCTTCATGATGTCATTTCAGGCATATGAAGGAACTTATCAAGGTGAGCGTGCGGTATGGCTCAAGGCGGGACCTTACGAGGCGGCTCTGCTGCCGGACATCGGCGCCAATCTGATCGCGTTTCGCGATACGGACAAGGGGTGGAGCTTCATCCGGGAACCGCAGCCCGGGGAGATGGCGGAATTCAAGGCGCGTCCTATGGTGCACGGCATTCCGGTGCTGTTTCCGCCCAACCGGTATCAGGACGGGACGTTTACGATCGGCGGCAAAACATACATATTCCCGGTGAACGAGGAGAAGACCGGAAATCATCTGCACGGCTTCTTTTACGATGCGCCTTGGGAAGTACGGGAGAGCGGCACGAACGCGGAGGAAAGCTTTGTCGTCGTCGGCCAGGCGGTGGACGAGAATCATCCGGCGTATCGCTATTTTCCGCATCGGTTCGATCTGTCGATCCGCTATGCGCTTTCCGGGTCCGGATTGACGCAGACGGTCGCCGTCACGAACCGGGGGGACGAGCCGATGCCCTGCATGCTCGGTTTCCATACGGCCGTGAACGTGCCGTTCGCTCCCGGAAGCGGGCAGAACGACTGCAAAGTTCGGATCACGATCGGCGAGCGGTGGGCGCTGGACGACCGCATGTTACCGACCGGCGAGACGCAGCCGCTGGACGAAGGCGAGGCGGCTCTGAAGCGCGGGGACGGCACGCCGTTCTATGCGCCGATGGACAACCATTACAGCGCCGAGCCGGTTGACGGCCGTAATGTTATGACGGTGACCGACCATGCTGCCGGCTACCGCTTCGTATACGATGCGGGTGTCAAGTATAAACAGTGGATGGTCTGGAATAACGGAGCGGCCGGGGGGTTTTTCTGTCCGGAACCGCAAATCAACATGGTAAACGCGCCGAACCTCGACCTGCCGCGCGAGACGACAGGGCTTCTGATGCTTGCGCCGGGCGAGACGTGGAGCGAAACGAGCCGGATGTATACGGAACAGCTCTAGTCAGCGCTGCAACACGAAAGGATGACCCCATTGAGCAAAAAGAAAAAGAAACCGTCCGGCTCCGGCCAGCGGCAGGCGACCGCCGCCAAGCCGCCAAGTTCGGTCAAGCCCCTGATCTGGATGACGGTCATTATTGTTGCCATCATTGTCTTCATTTTTCTTGGCATCAGAAGCGGCAATGCGCCGGTCAAGTTCGACTATGGCTCGTACCCGACGCTCGGATCGGCCGACGCGCCGGTCAAAATCGTGGAGTTCGGCGATTACAAATGTCCGCACTGCGCCGAATTTTCGCAAAATTTCGTGCCGCTGCTCGAGCAGGATTTTATCGAATCGGGCCGGGTTTCGCTTCATTTCGTCAATTTCACCTTTATGGAGAAGGACTCGCGAATCGCCGCGGTGGCGGCCCAGTCCGTTTATCATCAGGATAACGACGCGTTCTGGAAATATTATAAGGCATTGTTCCGGAACCTCGACACGACGTGGACGACAGACGCGCTCGTCCAGCTCGCGAAAGACGAGGAGCTCGGCATCGACTACGACAAGCTGCGCCAGGATATCGAAGCGGAGACGTACGGCGACGAGGTGGACGATCACAACGGGCTGGCAAGAAAAGGAAAGGTAACCGGCACGCCAACGCTCTTCCTTAACGGCAAGCAGCTGGACAGCAGCCATGTGATCGATTACGCGGTGCTGAAGCGGACCATCGAGGAAGCGTTGAACGGGGGGACCTGATATGGCGGAAGGGCGGTTCACTGTCGTGCTGAGGCGGTACGGCCTGTACTTTGCCTGGATCGTATCGCTCATCGCCACAGGCGGCAGCCTCTATCTGAGCGAGGTGCTGCTGTTCGCACCGTGCGATCTGTGCTGGTTCCAGCGGATTTTCATGTATCCGCAAACGATTATTCTCGGCATGGCAAGCTATCGCGGAGACAAAAACGTGGTTCGCTATCTGCTGCCGGTCAATATCGTCGGGGGCTGCATCTCGCTGTATCATTACGCCTTGCAGAAGGTGCCGGCCATATCGGAGTTCGCGGTATGCCGTTCGGTCGTGCCGTGCGACGAAGATTATTTGAACTGGTACGGAATCGTCACGATTCCGCTCCTCGCCTTGATCGCATTCGTTCTGATCGCTCTTCTGCTATGGTTCGGCAGGAAAGAGGAAGCGTAATCGGCGCACCCTTGCCGCCGGACAATTCGGAACGTCAGCTTATCCGTTTTTCGGCCGGCAAGCCTGCAAGCCGCAGCGCGCGCCGGCCGCGCTTGTATGGCCGCGTTCCGCGATGATCTAGGACCGGCCGTCCCCCCGCAGCCGGCTCTTCCGAAAAGCGCTCGGCGTAACGCCGTACGCTCCTTTAAACTGGTTCAAAAAGTGGTTGTAGTTTTGAAAACCGACATCAAGCGCGATTTCCGCAGCGCTGCTGTGCGTATGCTGAAGCAGCAGGGCGGCCTGGCGGAGCCGCATCCGGTTCAACGTTTCGAGCACCGGTTCTCCGGTCTGGCGCTTGAACAGATGAGCGAGACGGGAAGGCGACAGGCCGACGAATGCGGCGACTTGCGCGACCGTAATCGGTTCGGTCATACGCTCGGTCAAATAAGCCAGCGCCTTCTCGATGCGCGGATCGAGCGGGACGGAGGCGTGCTGCGCCAGCAGCAGCAAAATTTCCTCTATCGCCCCCTGGCACAGCTCTTCCCAGAACGGCTTCATCTGTCTCGCATCGAAGATGATCCGCTGGAATGCGCGATAGATTCGCTTTCGGGCGAAGGAGCTTTCCACGGTCTGCAGGACGAAGCCGGGTTCGAGCTCGGGGAGCTGGACCCGCTTCAAATCGTTCGGCGAAGGGATAAAATGCGCCCAGACGACATCCCATATTTGACCCGCTGGCGTTCCGTATTCATGCGGCGTATCCGCCTTCAGCAGACATACGTCGCCGCCCCGGCAGCGAAACGTCCGTCCGCCGATCCGAAACTCGCCTTCGCCGGAAACGGTATACGTAATGAGCCAATCCGACATCCCTTCCGGTCTTCGCGTCCAGTACCCTTCCGCTTCGATGTAATGGTCGGCAAGCAGCACGCCCTGTCTGCCCGGCGATTTCGCCGATCGTTTTAAAGCCGATCGTTTTATAAGAGAATGCGCATCCACCCGATTGACCTCCGATGATCCAGATTTGCAAGTCGATCCTTTGCCCCATCTGTTTCGAGCATATCATTCGGCCCGCCGCCTGACAATCTGTTACCGATGCAAGGCAGCAGAATCGTAGGAATAGTTAGCAGGTTTGTTGCTTCAATTGCATACCGTTCCGTACTACGATAGTGACAAGGAAACATCTCAGCTGCGTATCCGATAACGATAGGAAAGGAGCGGGTTGCAATGGTCGACAAGCTGGCGGGCGCGAATTTGTCGGAAGCGGATCTCCGCCAATTTGAGACGGAAGGCTATTTGATCGTAAGAGGGTTGTTTGCGGCCGATGAGGTGGAGGCGCTGCGCCGCAATTTCGCGGAGATGCATGCGCAGCGTTCCATTCCCGGCTGCTTCGAAGCGCTGCCGATTGAGGAAGCGCGGCGTCAGGGATCGATATTGAAGGCTTATCCGCGAATGATGCATCCGCACAGAGTCAACCGGTTGTCGATGGATTATATGCTGGATCCGCGCGTAATGGATATACTGGCGGCGCTGCTCGGCGAGGAGCCCATTGCGGCGCAGAGCATGTTTTACTGGAAACCGCCGGGCGCGGAAGGACAGGCGCTGCATCAGGACAATTTCTATCTGAAGGTGGAGCCCGGGACGTGCATTGCGGCCTGGACGGCGATTGACGATGCGGACGAGGAAAACGGCGGACTGTTCGTCGTGCCGAAGTCGCAGCACGAGCCGATCCAGTGTCCGCATCGGGCCGACCCGTCGCAATCGTTCACGGTAGACGAGGTCGATGTGCCCGAAGGATTAACGCCGATGCCGACGACGCTGAAGGCTGGCGATGTGCTGTTCTTTAACGGCAGCGTCATTCACGGATCGTATCCGAACCGCTCGAAAGACCGTTTCCGCCGGGCGTTCATCTGCCACTATGCCGGCGAGTCGGCGGAGAAGATCGGCAAATGGTACTCGCCGCTCTATAACAGGCAGGGCGAAATCGTCGAACGGGAGGACAATGCGGGAAGCGGGCCGTGCGGCACCGAATTCGCCGCAACCGGGCCGCACTGAATCCACACACGGGCTGCCGGTTTCGCCGTTCCGTCGAATGCCGAGGAAGAGAGGGGACTTTCAGATCCCCTCTTTTTCGCGTTTTGTCATAGATGAACGAGACAAGCATATTTTTAAAGTATACGGGCTTCTAAATTTATCCGGGAAAAGGCAGGGCTTAACATGATGAGGAGAGCCATACTGATTGCGCAGGTTGCGATGACCTATATGGGAACCGTTATCGGCGCCGGATTCGCAACCGGCCAGGGGACGATCCAGTTTTTTACGGCCTACGGTTTTTACGGCTACGCCGCCATCCTGATTTGTACGCTTTTGTTTATATGGCTTGGTACGAAAATGATGCTGATCTCCGCCCGTATCGGCGCCTTTTCTTACGAGGAACTGAACCAGTTTCTTTTCGGGCCGTTTTTCGGAAAGGCCGCGAATCTGATCGTATTCGTTATTTTATTCGGCACGACGGTCGTCATGCTGGCCGGAGCCGGCTCCATTTTCGAGGAACGGCTCGGCGCTCCTTATATTGCGGGCATTGCCGCCACCGCTGCGCTGACGTACGTCGTCATGCGAAGACAGCTGCAAGGCATACTGGCCGTCAATTCGATTGTCGTGCCGATGATGCTGCTGTTTACCGCGCTTATCGGCATCCACACGCTTCGCTCGGCCGATTTCACGTCATGGCACGCGGTACAGACGGAAGCGGGACATTGGAGATGGCTGATTAGCTCGATTTCATATGCGGCGCTGAATCTGGCCATGGTCGAAGCCGTTCTGGTCCCGCTCGGCGGGGAGGTGAAGGACGAGAAGGTGTTGAAATGGGGCGGAATTTGGGGCGGAATCGGACTCGGGCTGATGCTGGTCGTCAGCCATACCGCCCTGCTTTCGAAAATGCCGGAAATTATGGAATACGCGATTCCGATGGCCGAGGTTATCCAGGCTTTCGGTCCTGTCCTTTACGCTTTGTTCATCGTTATCGTGTATGGCGAAATTTTTACGACGCTGATCGGCAACGTGTTCGGCATAACCCGGCAAATCGGAACGATTTTGCATTTCTCCAACGACATCCTGGTCATCTTGATCCTTTTCGGCTGCTTTCTGATCAGTCTGATCGGGTTCAGCTCTCTGCTCGCGTATTTGTATCCGTTATTCGGGTTTGTCGGCATCGCCCTTCTTGTCTCGCTTATGCTGTCCCGGATACCGAAATAGCCGCTGACGTGTGGCGGGCTTCCCGGCTTCATTTTTACGTATAGGCCCGGATGCCGGGACATATAAGAATATTAGGCGACGGTTTCTTTACCATCTCCTCTTTCATTCACGTCAATTAATATGACACATCTTGAACCTCCTCACGTATACCGGCATAAAATAATACAAAGGAGCTGACGGACTTACACAATTGTTTCGATTCACGTCATATTATCTATCGCCAGAAAAGGGGGGATCCCATAAACGTGACAGTCCGGACCGTACAAACCGCCAATTATTATGGCATTCGCCCTGACGACCTTTATTTGTTTAACGAAGGCACTTTGTATCACAGTTACCGGACGTTCGGAGCTCATCGGCTGCAGTGGGACGGGACGGAAGGGGTCCGATTCGCCGTATGGGCACCCAACGCGTCGGATGTGCGGGTTGCCGGATCGTTCAATCATTGGGACGGAAGCGGCCATCGGATGGAACGGCTCGGGGAGAGCGGCGTTTGGGCGCTGTTCATCCCCGGTCTCGCGGAAGGTGCGATGTACAAGTACGAAATTTGCGACGCCGACGGACGGAAGCGGCTGAAAGCCGATCCGTACGCCTTCTTCGCGGAGCGGCGTCCCGGAACGGCCTCGATCGTCGCCGATCTGAGCGGTTACCGCTGGCGCGACGGCGCCTGGCAGCGCCGCAAGCGGGAGCGATTGCCATACGACAACCCGCTTCTCATCTACGAAGCGCATCTCGGTTCGTGGCGGCTCGCCGGGAAGGAGCAGTTCCGCACTTACGGGGAACTCTCCGCGGAGCTGGCCGATTACGCAGCCGATATGGGGTATACGCATATCGAGCTGCTGCCGCTTGCCGAGCATCCGTTCGACCGGTCATGGGGCTACCAAATTACCGGTTATTTCGCGGCGACGAGCCGATACGGCACGCCGAAGGAGTTGATGGCGTTCGTCGACCGCTGCCATCGGCGCGGGCTTGGCGTCATTCTCGACTGGGTGCCGGGCCATTTTTGCAAAGACGACCACGGCTTGCGGCTGTTCGACGGTACGCCGATCTATGAGGGGCCGGACCCGCGACTGGCCGAGAAGCCGGAGTGGGGAACGCTCGCCTTCGATTTCGGCCGGACGGAGGTAATGAGCTTTCTGATCTCCAACGCGATATTTTGGATGGATCTGTATCATATCGACGGCCTGCGCGTCGATGCGGTCGCCAGCATGATCGACCTGAATTTCGGCAAGCCTCCCGAACTGGCTGCGCACAATGCGCACGGCGGTACGGAAAATCCGGAAGCTCTCCGATTTCTCCGCAAGCTTAACGAAATCGTCTTTCACTATCACCCTCATGCCCTCATGATCGCGGAAGATTCCTCCGCATGGCCTGCTGTCACTTCTCCGACGTATTGGGGAGGACTCGGCTTCAATTTCAAGTGGAATATGGGCTGGATGAACGACATGCTGCGGTATATGACGCTCGACCCGGACGAACGAAAGCATCATCACCATTTGATCACCTTCTCGCTGCTGTACGCTTTCTCCGAAAATTTCGTGCTTCCGCTGTCACATGACGAAGTCGTACACGGCAAGCGCTCGCTGCTGCACAAGATGCCGGGCTCCTATGAGGAAAAATTCGCCCAGCTCCGCCTGTTTTTCGGCTACTGGATGACGCATCCCGGCAAGAAATTGCTGTTTATGGGCTCGGAATTCGGCCAATTCGACGAATGGAAAGATACCGAAGCGCTTGACTGGTTTCTGCTCGATTACGAGCTTCACGCGAAGATGAAGCTGTATTCCCGGAAGCTGAACCGCCTGTACAAGGAGCGGCCGGCGCTGTGGGAAAAGGATACCGATCCGGGCGGTTTCGAGTGGATCGATGCGCACAACGCCGGGCAATCGGTGATCTCGTTCGTCCGCCGGGGGAACAGGCACGGCGACTGCGTCGTGGCGGTATGCAATTTTTCCCGTCAGGCGTATCGGGATTACCGGATCGGCGTTCCCGCCCCCGGCCGCTACAGGCAGCTTGTCAATAGCGACGACAGGAGCTTCGGCGGCGCTTCGGCCTTGAGAAGGAAGCCGTACGTCAGCGAACCGGTGCCGATGCACGGCCGGAACGACAGTATTCGGATCGGACTTCCCCCGCTTTCTTTTCTGCTGCTTGCCCCCGCTTCGGCAAAACAAACGGATAGGAGATGGTGACGATGGCCCGCAAAGAAATGATCGCCATGCTGCTGGCCGGCGGTGAAGGGAAGCGTCTGGGCGTACTGACGACGGATTTGGCCAAGCCGGCCGTTCATTTCGGCGGCAAATACCGGATCATCGATTTCGCCCTCAGCAACTGCGCGCATTCGGGCATCGACACGGTCGGCGTGCTGACCCAATATCAGCCGCTTGTGCTGAACCGCTATCTCGGCATCGGCAGCCCGTGGGGACTCGACCGCCAGGACGGAGGCATGTCCATTCTTCCGCCCCATATGAAGCCGAAGGGAGGCGCCTGGTACGAGGGCACCGCCAATGCGATCTATCAAAATATGGACTTTATCGATTCCTACGATCCGGAATATGTGCTGATCATTTCCGGCGATCACATCTACAAAATGGACTACGGGCAAATGCTGGCGGCCCATAAACGGACGGAAGCCGATGTGACGGTGGCCGGCATCGAGGTGCCGTGGAAGGAAGCGAGCCGATTCGGCATTATGCGCACGGGAGAGGAAGGACGCATTACCGATTTCGAGGAAAAGCCGAAATTGCCGTCCAACAATTTGGCGTCGATGGGCATTTATATATTCGCCTGGCCGGTGCTGCGGCAATTTTTGATCCGGGACGAAGGAAACCGCGTATCCAGTCACGACTTCGGCAAGGATGTCATACCGGCGATGCTGAACGGCGGCGTCAAGCTCTGCGCATACGCATTTCACGGATATTGGAAGGACGTCGGCACGATCGACAGCTTGTGGGAGGCGAATATGGACCTGATCGCCGAGCGGCCGCCGCTCGATCTGTTCAACCGGGACTGGCGCATCTACTCCGTCAATCCGAACCGGCCGCCTCAGCTTATCGCCCCGCAGGCGAAAATATCGTCGTCCCTGGTGGCCGAAGGATGCGTCATCGAAGGAGAGGTGAGCCGTTCGGTGCTGTCCAGCGGCGTCCATATCGGCCTTGACAGCATCGTCGTCGAATCGGTCGTCATGCCGAATGCGAAAATCGGCCGCGGCGCGCGCATTTACCGGGCGATCATCGGAGAAGGGGCGGCAGTCGGGGACGGCGAGCAGATCGGCCGCGAGGGAGACGAGACGATTACCGTCGTGGCGAGCGGCGAAAGGAACAATTGGGGGCCCGAATTGAAGGAGGTCAAAAATCTGTGAACCATTCGATTATGGGCGTCATCAACCTGATTCATGAACCGGATGAAATGGAAAGGCTGACGGCGGTCCGCTGCGCCGCTACGGTACCGTTCGGCGCCCGCTACCGGCTCATCGACTTCGTGCTCTCGGGCATGGTCAATTCCGGCGTCTCCAAGGTGGCGGTATTTGCTCATACGAAATACCGCTCGCTGATGGACCACCTTGAATCCGGCCGGCACTGGGATTTGCACCACCGCCAGAGCGGCCTGTTCGTGCTGCCGCCGGCGACCGGCGACATTCGCGAGCTGTCGCGGGGCGATCTGTATTATTTTTATCAGAACCGCGACTACTTCGACCGTACTTCCAGCGAATACGTCATCATCTCGCGCAGCCATATGGTGTGCAATGTCGATCTGCAGCCGGCGCTTGCCGCGCACAAGGAGCGGGGCGCCGATATTACGGTCGTCTGCAAGCGGATGACCGACACGATGGGCGGCGCAGCGCGCAAGGTGCGGCTCGACGGAAACGGCAGAATCGTCGCGATGCAGGATCATTACGGCCGCATGGACAGCGAGATCGTGTCGATGGAAATGTATCTGATGCGCAAAGATTTGCTGCTCGAGCTGGTGGAAACGTCGCTGGCGCAGGGAGAGGATCATCTCGTCCGGCATGCCATCATGTCCCGGCTCCGCCAGTTGAACGTACAGGCCTATATGTATGACGGTTACCTCGGCATCGTAAATACGGTCGAAAGCTACTTCCGGAATCATATGAAGCTGCTGAACGCCGAAGCGCAGCACGAACTGTTCTCCCGTCCCGGACCGATCTTCACGAAGCTGAAGGACGAACCGCCTTCCCGTTACCTGGACAACGCGCGCGTCGTCAACTCGCTGGTGGCGGACGGGTGCGTCATCGAAGGGACGGTGGAAGACAGCGTGCTGTTCCGCGGCGTGAAAATCGGCAAAGGGGCGGTTGTGCGGAACAGCATCGTCATGCAGAACAGCGTGATCGGCGAACAGGCCTATCTGGAGCGGTGCATTCTCGACAAGGACGTGCGAATCGCCAGCGGCCGCGATATTCGCGGCACGGAAGGGGCGCCGTTCATGGCGGCCAAGCGCAAGGTCGTTTGAACTGCGGTTTGAAGGATGAAGGCGAAAAAGAGGGAGGTACGGCCATGAACATTTTGTTCGCCGCATCCGAAGCGGTGCCGCTCGTCAAGACGGGCGGCCTTGCCGACGTGACCGGCGCGCTGCCTCTGGCATTGCGCAAGCTGGGGGTCCGTACCGGCGTCATATTGCCGAAATACGAGGAGATTGCCGAATTGCATATCGCCCGTTTCGAGACGGTGTGTACCTTCACCGTACAGCTCGGCTGGCGCAAACAGTATTGCGGGCTGCTGCGGGCGGCGATCGGCGGCATCGACTACTATCTGATCGACAACGAGTATTATTTCAAAAGACGCGGGCTGTACGGATACGGCGACGACGCCGAGCGGTTCGTCTTTTTCTCCTTCGCGGTCGTCGAAGCGCTTCGCTATCTGGATGTCCGGCCCGATATTCTCCATTGCCACGATTGGCAGACGGCGCTCGTGCCGTTTCTGCTCAAGACCAGGTACGCCCACGATCCCGTCTGCCGGGGAATTCCGACGGTATTCACCATCCATAATCTAAAATATCAGGGAGTGTTCAGCAAGGAACTGATGCTCGACCTGCTCGGCGCCGGGGAAGAGGTGTTCCGGACCGAGCTGCTCGAATTTTACGGAGCGGCCAACTGCATGAAAAGCGGGCTTGTCTGTGCGGACAAGCTGACGACGGTCAGCCCGACCTATGCCGAAGAAATCCAGACCGAATGGTACGGGGAAAAGCTTGACGGGCTGCTCCGCCGCCGGTCGGGCGATCTGTCCGGCATCGTCAACGGCATCGACACGGCGCTGTTCGATCCGATGAACGATCCGGCACTTGTTGCGCCATACCGCCATTCGCTGGACGAGAAGCGCCGCAACAAGACGGCGCTGCAGCGGGAGCTCGGTTTGCCGGAGGCGGAGAACGTTCCGCTGATCGGCATTGTATCCCGCCTGGTGGAGCAGAAAGGCTTCGATCTGCTTGCCCATATTCTCGATGAAGCGCTGAGCGAACCGGCGCAATGGGCCGTGCTCGGCGCCGGGGAACGCCGCTACGAAGAGCTGTTTCGGGAAGCCGCCGCCCGCAGACCGGACAAGATCGCGGTCCGGCTCGGGTATGACGACGGGTTGGCCCGCCGCATCTTCGCCGGCTCGGATCTGTATTTGATGCCGTCAAAATTCGAGCCTTGCGGGCTTAGCCAGCTGATCGCGCTCCGTTATTTGTCCGTGCCGATCGTCCGGGAAACGGGTGGGCTGAAGGACACGGTTTTGTCATACAACGAATATACTGGTGAAGGGAACGGCTTTACATTTGCCCATTACAACGCCCACGACCTGTTGTTCACGATTCGCCGCGCGCTGAAATTTTATGCCGATCCGGCGGCGTGGGGAACGATCGCGGCGAACGCGGCGAAGCGGGATTACGGCTGGGACCGTTCCGCCAAACAGTATTTGGCCCTGTACGACGAGCTTGTGTCCAACTGAAAGGAGTTCGAACCTCAATGGCCCGTCACCTTGTAGTCGGCAACGGCAAAATGCTGGTCAATCTTGACGACCATTGCTATATTCGCGATATCTATTATCCTTTCGTCGGTCAATTGAATCATGTGGGAGGACAACCGTGCCGGGTCGGCCTCTGGGCCGGCGGCGTCTTCCGCTGGCTGGACGACCCGGGATGGCGAATCCGGCTCGATTATGCGGAAGATGCGCTCGTTTCGGATGCCGTGGCCCGGCACGACGGTCTCGGCGTCGAGCTGCTGATGAACGACGGCGTGCACCAGCGCGAATGCCTTTTTTTGAAGCGGGTGGTGATCCGCAATTTATCGGACGAAACGAAAGAGTTTCGTCTGTTTTTCCATCAGGACCTGACGATCGACGGGACGGAGATCGGCGATACGGCGGCGTATTATCCGGATAACGGCACGGTGTTTCATTACAAGCGTTCTTCCTATTTCATGTTCAACGGCTTCTCGGACGAAGGCGGCATTAGGCAATATTCAACCGGGATCAAACGGTTTAAATCCGCGGAAGGGACGTGGCGCGACGCCGAAGACGGAACGCTGATGGGCAACGCGATCGCCCAGGGCTCCGTCGACAGTGCGATCGGGCTGCATGCGACGGTGCCGGCCGGCGGGGAGAAGACGGTCTATTACTGGATGTCGGCCGGCGACAGCCTGGAAGAGGTGAATCGGCTCGACCGGTATGTGCGGGACCATCATCCCGGCAAGCTGCTGGGACGAATCGCGGTTTACTGGAAGCAATGGCTGCGCCGGTCGTCGCCGGACTTCGGCGACCTGCCGCAGGAGGTGATCCGGCTGTTCAGGCGCAGCCTGCTTGTCGTCCGGTCGCAGACCGACGAACGGGGGGCGATCGTCGCCGCGAACGACACGGACATTCTGCAGTACAACCGCGATCATTACAGCTATATGTGGCCGCGGGACGGGGCGCTGATCGCCGACGCGATGTCGGCGGCCGGTTACGACAGCGTCGTGGCGCCTTTTTTTCATTTTTGCGCCCGGGCGCTGACTTCCGAAGGGTATTTGCGTCACAAATACAACCCGGACGGCACGGTCGGCTCCAGCTGGCATCCGTATCAGATGCAGGGCGCCTCGCTGCTGCCGATTCAGGAAGACGAGACGGCGCTGGTGCTGCTTACGCTCAGACGCACTTATGAGCGGAACCGGCTGATCGAGCTGCCGCAGTCGCTGTACGGCAAGCTGATCCGGAAGGCGGCTGCTTTTCTGTGCGGCTATATGGAGCCGGAGCTGTCGCTGCCGAAGCCGAGCTACGACTTGTGGGAGGAACGTTACGGTATCTGGACGTACACGGCTGCTTCGGTATACGGCGGACTGGCGGCGGCCGCTTTCTTCGCCGGCCTGTTCGGCGACGACGAGCGAAGAGAGCGGTACGAGCGGACGGCGGAAGCGGTGAAATCGGGCATTATGACGCATCTGTGGGACGAAGGCGCGGGCCGGTTCGCCCGCGGACTCGTCAGGCGTGACGGCCGTTGGGAGAAAGATTTGACGCTCGACAGCAGCTTGTTCGCCTTGACGGCATTCGGGGTGCTGCCGGCCGATGACGGGCGGGTCGCGCAGACGATGGCCGCGGTCCGGGAAGGGCTGCGGGTGCGGACGGAGGTCGGCGGCATCGCGCGCTACACGAACGACGGCTACTTCCGGCAATCCGGCGACGTCGGGCGGGTTCCCGGCAATCCGTGGATCATCTGCACGCTGTGGATGGCCGGCTACGAGATCGAAACGGCACGCTGCCCGGACGATCTGGAGGAGCCGAAGCGGGCGCTGGAGTGGGCTGTACGGCATGCGCTGCCGAGCGGCATACTGCCGGAGCAGCTGCATCCGTTCGACGGCTCGCCGCTATCAGTTGCACCGCTGACGTGGTCGCACGCGACGTTCGTGCACTGTGTTACCCAATATGTACGCAAGTATGCCCAGCTGTCGCGCGGCACGCACGAACCGGGAGTTTGAACGATCGGGAGAAGATGCGCGTTGGTGTGCGTTTTTGCACGCATGACCGCCGTCTGTTCGGGATACGTACCGGGAGTTTTGACACGTATGACCACCGTCTGTCCGGATAACAGGCCGGGAATTTTTGCACGCATGTCTGCCGTCTGTCCGGGTACGAACCGTGAGTTTTGGCACGCATGACCGGCGTCAGTCCGGATAACGGACAGGGAGTTTTGGCACGCTCCCCCCGGCATGCCGTTTTTCCGTTACAGACCGCCCGCGGTTCTGGTATAATGCGGATAAACGAGCTGACACCGAAAAAGGGGCTGTGGACAGATGCTGAAAGGAATATCCAGTTTGCTTACACCGGAACTGCTGAAAATTTTGATGGAGATGGGCCATGGCGACGACCTCGTAATCGGGGACGGCAATTTCCCGGCGGCCAGCCATGCGCAGCGTCTCGTTCGTCTGGACGGTCACGGCGTGCCGGCCGTATTGGATGCGGTGCTGTCCGTATTCCCGCTGGATCAGTACGTGGAGCGGCCGGCGGGCGTCATGGCGGTCGTTCCGGGCGATCCGGTCGTTCCGGTTATATGGGATACGTACAAGGAGCTGGTCGCCAAGCACGAAGGCAAACCGGTGGAGTTCGAAGAAATCGAACGGTTTGCGTTCTACGAGCGCGCCAAAAAGGCCTATGCGATCGTCGCGACCGGGGAAAGCGCGCAGTATGCCAATATTATATTGAAAAAAGGCTGCGTGCTGTAACGGTAGCGGTGCCGCGTTCGATTGTCGGATGCGACCGCAGAGGCGCCTCTTCCCCAACAGGCAACTGCTCCCTTAGTCCGTAAGGATGGGGGCGGTTGCTTTTTTTATTGGTTCGCGGGTCTGGGAACGCCGCCGGCCGGCCCGAAATGTTCTGGGGTGTTGTCCCTATTTACATTTTAGCGCTCTTACCATCACAATATGAGAAATCAGGAAATAAAAGGAGGGGTAAGACGTGAAACGAAGATTGCGGCATCGAATGCCGCGCCGATTGAGCGCCAATTCGCCTTCCCGATGGCTGCTGCCCGCGCTGTCCCGCCTGCTCGTCGCTGCGCTTTGCGGCATGCTGGGGTTGCCGGGGCTGGCGGCCGCAACCGGGAATGCCGCCGAGGCCGACGGTCCGAAGTTGTCGGTCCAGGCACCGTCCGGTCTGGTGGAGAAGACGTTCTATGCGGACGTATATGTCTATTCCGTTTCGCCGATCGCGGAAGTAACGGCGATCATCGGAGATCGTACGACCGCATTGCAGAAACTTCCCGGGTCATGCGGCTTTTCCTGCCGTTACGGCGGCTTTATCGATTCGGGATTGGATACGACTCCCGGCACGGTGAAAGTCACATACCGGGCCGTAGACGTGGACGGATTGGCGGCGACGGCTCAGCATACCTACGGCGTCGACATGAAGCCAGTCGTGATGCCGGTGTCGCCGCTGCCTTATGCGGTAGCGGACCCGGAGCTCGCGCTCGATCTGTCATGCGCCGACGATGACGAGCCGGGCTGCGTTCTTGTCACGGTGAAGGTAAATGCGAGCAAAGTCGCGGAAAGCGTGTACGGCATTCATGAAACCGTTAACATCGGCCAGCGGGACAGGAGGCAACTGCGGCTGAACATCGAGGCGAAAGATTCCGCGGGGCAGACGACCTATCATTCGTTCCCGTTTTATGTGGAATCCGGATCGGAATTGACCCGCAAGGCGCATGCCCGCGGACTCGTGCTCGATCATGACGATACCCGCCTCCTTTACTGGGACGCCTATTACCATCGCCTTATCGTGCGCGACCTGATAACAAGCGAGGAAGAAACGCTGCCGTTTCCCGTTGCGGAAAACCGGGACCTTCACGTCTTTTTGACCCCTGACGGCGTGATGGGCGGCGCGTTCGACGCCACGGGCTTTCCGCTTCCGGACGGTTATTACGAGAAAGGGCTCGATCCTATGGGACGCTATCTTGTTTTCGAATGGAAGCGGGGCAGCTTGACGGAGATGGCGGCCGCAAGCATTCTCGTGAACGGAGATTTTGCCGTCTTTCTGGCGGATGACGGCAGCTCGTCCGGCCCGAAACCGCTCGTGCTGCGCAACCTGAAGACAGGGGACGAGACGACGGTGGATGTCATAACAGGCGCGGATTGCGAAATATCGGCGGACGGCACATTGGTATATGCCAAGGGCGGGCAAATTTATCTATATCGCGCAGGAGACGCCGAGCCGTCGGCGCTGACGTCGGACAAGCAGTACAGACATTCTTGGCCGCGCACGGACGGACGGTTGGTCGTCTATACGAAAAGGCTTGCGACGAGCGACGAATCGACGATCGTGCTGGTCGATACCGGCGGTGATCCGGCGGAGAGCGAGCTTGGCCGGACCGAAGGATATCCGAAAGATTACGCGGTCGCGTACGGATGGGTCGCATTCAATCGGATGGCCGAGAACGGGCAGCGTCAGCTGTGGGTGCGCTCCCCGGAAGGCGCGGAGGAGCGGTTGACCCCGACGAGTACGGCCCAAAGTCGCGTGGATTCGCTGGCCCCGAACGGCGACGTCACTTATATTTACAACGGAGAGTTGATGATCAGCCGGCTCGGTCCGGACGGCCGCGAGCCGTCGAAAAGTTTGACGCTTGACAAAGCCCGGTCGTTCTGGCGCAACGGCTGGCAAATCTACCTGGGAGCGGCCTGGTACGGACTGAACGATGACGGGCAGCCGCCTGTCAAGCCCGTGCGCCTCGAAGCGTCGCCGGTTTCGGCCGAGCTTTTCCCCGGCGAAACGGTGTCCGTAACGGCTTCCGTCTATATGTCGGATGGGACGCGGACCGATGTGACGGCTCGGACGGCATTCCGTTCGTCCGACCCGGAAGTCGCCTCGGTCGGTGAGGACGGAATCGTCAGGGCGCTGTCGCCGGGCCATACCGAGATCGCCTTATTATACGAGGGTTTGACGGCTTCCGCCGTCGTTGAGGTGAAGAAGGACCTTCCGCCCGATACGCCGCCCGGCGATCCGGCCGATCTGAATGATGACGGCAACGTCGATGTCCGCGATCTGATCGCGTTTCTGAAAGCGATCGGCACTTCCGCGGACGATCCGCACTTTATACCGAAAGCCGATTATGACCGGGACGGCCGCATCGGCTCGGACGACGGCATCACGTTCATCCTGCTGTACCGCAACGCGGTGCTGCGCCGCTAATAGACGGCTTTGCCGCACAGGCGGCGAAGCGCCGCTGAAAAATAAAGTCAGCCTTGCCCGGTGGGGAGGCTGACTTTATTTTCACGCATGCGTTTTTCCGGTTAGAAGAAACAGGAACGCAGGATAATGACCAGCAGGATGAAGAGTACGAGAATGACACCTGCACTCGTCCAGATGCCGCCGACGCCATGTGGTGCGCATCCGTATCCGTACCCATCATGAGCTCCTGCTACATATCCGCCGTTTGGATAATTACTCACAGTACATACCTCCTGAAATTGGAATGTTGTGATGTAGGAACCACACTTTATAGTATGAAGGAGGGGAGGAGTCGCTATGGACGTTTGTACCGTGTCGAATGCATTTACGCCAATGCCTATTCTGCATTGCTTGCCGATCGGTCGGGCGGATCAAGAGGCGTCACATCCGTCCGGGAACCGTCCGGCTGGTACGGCGATTGCCAAAACTGGCGAATATGCTTGATGCGCGATTCGGCAACGGCATTCCCGGTATTGCCTGCCTGAAGGACGGAGGAAGTGCTGATCGCGATGACGCGAACGCACCCGACCTCGATAGTCGGTGCCATGTTGTTTCGCTCTACGATTACCCCATCGCCGTAACCGGGATACAAGGTCGGCAGCGGGCGGGCGAATATCGGATACGATTCGAAATAAGGTTCGTCCGCCGCGTTATGGTCCGCCTCCCGTTGCACGGCCAAAGCGTTTGATGTCAAATATTCGCTGGCGACATCGCCAATCTGGATAACGGACGACAAGGCGGCGTCGATGACCCGGATGCTGCCGATGTCGGCGGTTCGGATGGGCGCCCCGAACGCGTTCAAGCCGTTCCCGCCTGGTTCCCGACGCGGCTGCCGCCGAAACGACCTGCGGCTTTGTGGCCGTCGCACTCCTCGGGAATCCGCGCTTCATCTGCGGATTGCGGTCTGCTTTCTTCCGGCAGGCTAAGCGGGGCGAACGGGCCGACAAAAATCGATTCGGGCGGCGTGTCAAACATCGAGAAAAGGGTGTACGAATCGGTATCGCCGATCTGCAGCACCGAGGAAGCCGCGACGCCGAGCACCTCGATTTCGCCGACACATAGCGCGTGGTTCGTAATCGTAACGTTCATGAAGCATCTCCTTCATCCTGTTGTTCCGGCGGCTGCTTCAGCCGCAGCAAATATTGACGCATGGCCGTCTCGCAGTCGCGAATCGATTTGGCGGCGGCGTCGTGAATGATCGCATCAGGCACCGCCGTTCCACCGCCACTATGGCTTGCGTTCCGCAAGTAATATTGGATACGGGCAGGCATCTGCCGGCGTATATCTTCGATAATAATCCGCCGATGATGCGGATCGAGCGGTATGCCCAGCTCGTTCTCTATCGCGGCAATTCGCTGCGACGCTTCATCCTGCAAATAGCGTTCGACAATGTCGCGAACGTTGGTATAGTATGATGGCGTCGGCTGAACGGCGCCGGGACCGGCGGACGGGAACGAATAGGTCCCAGGCTTCGGCGCCGTTCCCGGGATCGAGAATTGATCGACGCCCGGCAGCGATTCCTCGCCCGGCGACTGCATGCCGATATTCAGTGTTCCTTCCAGTTTCTCGACCTTCAACTGGTCAAAATGGTATTCCAATCTTTCGATGCTGTAATGAGGCTTTTGATCCGCCGCATCCATTCTTGCCGCAAGCTCTTTCAATTCGCGCTCGAGACAGGCGATCCGATCTTCCTGTTCCAGAATTCGCCGCTTGGTCTCTTGCGCCCATGCATACCAAGCGTCCCAATTAAACCCGTATGGCAGCTGCATCGAATGTCCTCCTCTCGATCCGTCGCGCCGGGATTGTACGCTAGCCAGGTTATGTCGGACTCGGAAGCGGCACGAACGAGATTGGCGACGGAGCGCCAAACTCTGGCGCAGGCGCCGTGAAGCCTCCCGTGTTGTACAGCTGGGAGAGCGATCGCAGGGATCCGGCGCTGCCGACTTGCAGCACGGACGAGTTCGAAATGCTTTCCACGCGCAGCTGCTGAATCGTAATATGTTGGTAAACGGTCAAATTCATACGATGTTCCCAGCCTCGGCAGCAACTTTATTGTTGGATGAATCCTGCACATCCGGGTCTATCGAGTTCGTCGCGCTGACCGCGCTGTTCGAATTGGCCAGGCTGCCTGTCAGGAATGAACCGGCGCCGGCGAACGTCTTGGAGGTGCTGTTCGGCGAAATTTGCAGCGCGTCTCCGAAGTGCACGATAGAGCCGGAACCGACATTGACGATATTGACAAAGCCGACGACCGAAGGCATGAGGTCACTCCTTTGCTCCCATTCCTGTAACTCGTTTCTATATCATATGCGGGCGTTCGCCCAGAGGTTCCCGGCGGCTCGGGGAGGTATGCTTCAGCGGCGGTTTTCTCCGTCGAAACGGGCACGGAGCCGGACTATGATCGGAGCGGCCGGGAAAGTAGCCCTTGTTTCCATGACCGCATATAGTAATGGGTAAACGTGAAGTCCGGAGGTGTAATCGAGGTGTCGTCCAAATGGGAGGATCTGGAGCGTTGGCTTGAGGGGCAGCGGCTGCCCAAAGGCTTCGAACGGCTGCGCGAACCGGATTGGGTCGAAAAATTCGTCCGCCATATGATGATCAAAGCGATGCCGGGCGTCGCAGCGTCGGCGGGCTTCGGACAATCTCCGGCCGAAGTGTTCGAAACGCATCACTTTGTCATCGTCAAATTTCCGCTGCCGGCCGATGCCGTGCCCGAACGGCTTCGTCTTCTCGTGCGCGAGGATCGGCTCCGGCTGGAAGGTTTGCCCGGCGACGAACGAAAGACGATCAAGCTGCCCCGCGCCGTACGTCCCCGGATGTCGCGCGCGCTGCTGCGGGAAGGCGTCCTGCAGGTGAAGCTGCGCAAAAAACCGGTCGACCCCGTCTATGAGGAAATACCGATCCGGTGGTAACCGTCACCGGACCGCCGCTGGCATATTGTCGGGTTTTCCCTTATAATTTCAGATAGGCTGCAATATTTTGGTTGCCGCACATGCGTGCGGCAAACTGGACAAGGGAGTGTATCGAGTGACGCTGGTTGACGTGAGCGACGTCTCCGCCGGGCTTTTTATTCTGGGGGCCGTGTTCATCCTGCTCATATTCGGGCTGCTGAGCCTTGGCATACTACGGATGTTCCAGCTGCGCTACCGCGCCGGCTGGCTTTGTTTTGCCGGGGCCGTTGTCAGTTCCGCCGTCTTTTATATTCTGTTGGATCAATGGTACATATAGTCGGTTCGCCCGCGATCCCGCTTCGTCTTTTTTGGACGAGGCGGGATCTTTTTTGTACAAGATTTTTGATTTTTTTTGTTTATAACCGGTATTCAAAATGACAGCGTTATGATAAGATGTATTCAAGCGTAAAACCAAAATAACAAACATAAACAAAAAAGACAAAAGGTGAGGAGCAACCGAAATGGCACAATATCTTTGGGACCCGAAACGGGCGGCGGAGCTGACGGGAGGACTCGACGAGCTCGTCTACCGCTCCAATCTGCTCGGAACCGACCGCTCGGTCTGCAATTGGGGAGGCGGCAACACCTCCATGAAGACGGTGGTCAAAGATTTCCGCGGCCGCGACATCGAAGTGATGTGGGTAAAAGGCAGCGGGTCCGATCTGGGGACGATGAAGGCGCAGCATTTCACCGGATTGCGGATGGATGATATCCGTCCGCTGTTCGAGCGCGAGGATATGACCGACGAGGAGATGGTCGCGTACCTCGCGCACTGCATGATCGACAGCAAGCATCCGCGCGCCTCGATCGAGACGCTGCTGCACGCGTTTTTGCCGTTCAAGCATGTCGATCATACGCATCCGGACTCGATCATCAGCCTGTGCTGCACCGATAACGGCCGCGAGTTGGCGAAGGAGATATTCGGCAGCCGGTTCGTTTGGGTGCCCTACATCCGTCCCGGCTTCAAGCTGTCCAAGATGATCGCCGAAGGCGTGCTGGCGAATCCGGACGCCGAGCTCGTGCTGATGGAGAAGCACGGCCTTGTCACCTGGGGGGAAACGTCGGAGGAAGCGTACCGCAAAACGATCGACATCATTAACGAAGCGGAGCGCTACATCGGCAAGCGTGTGAAGGAGGAAGCGCTGTTCGGAGGCGCGCGCTATTCTTCTCTCGCTCCCGAGCGGCGCCGCGAGCTGGCCGCCGCCGTCATGCCGGTCATTCGCGGCGCGGTCGACGACGGCCGGAAGATGCTCGTGTCGTTCGATGATGCGGACGACGTGCTGCAATTCGTCAATTCCCGCGACGCCGCGCAGCTGTCGCAGGTCGGCGCAGCATGCCCGGACCATCTGGTCCATACGAAGCGCGTCCCGCTGTTTGTCGACTGGGACCCGGCAACGGGCGACGGGGAATCGCTGCGCGCGGCGATCGTCGCAGGAATTGAACGGTTTAAAGACGAATACAAACAGTATTTCGAGCGCAACCGGAATGAAGGCGACGTCATGTCCGAAGCGGCTCCGCGCGTCATTCTCGTCCCGGGTGTCGGCATGTTCAACACAGGGAAAAGCCGGGCGACGGCGCAGATCAGCGGCGCGTTGTATCATCGCGCGATCGCGGTCATGCGCGGCGCAACGACGCTCGGCCGCTTCGTATCGCTGAACGAGAACGAATCCTTCAACGTCGAGTATTGGCCGCTTGAGCTGTATAAGCTGACGCTGGCTCCGCCGGAAGCCGAATTTTCGCGCCAGGTCGCGTTCATTACCGGCGGCGCGGGCGGCATCGGCAGCGCAACGGCCCGCCGTCTCGCGGCGGAAGGCGCCCATGTCGTACTGGCCGATCTCAATTTCGAAGGAGCGCAGCGCGTCGCCGACGAACTGAACGCCGCATTCGGCGAAGGCCGCGCGCTGGCGGTCAAAATGGACGTCACGAGCGAGGAGCAGGTGACGGACGCATTGGCCGCGACGGCGCTCTATTACGGCGGGGTGGACATTCTCGTCAACAATGCGGGCCTTGCCACCTCGAGCCCGTTCGAGGAGACGTCGCTCAAGGAATGGAATCTGAACATGAACGTGCTCGGCACCGGGTATTTCCTTGTGGCGCGCGAAGCGTTCAAAATGATGAAGCAGCAGGGCACAGGCGGCAGCATGGTGTTCATCGCCTCCAAAAACGCCGTATACGCCGGCAAGAACGCGACGGCCTACAGCGCGGCGAAAGCGCTGGAGGCGCATCTGGCGCGCTGCATTGCGGCCGAGGGCGGGGAGCACGGCATTCGCGTCAATACGATATTGCCGGATGCGATATTGCAAGGATCGGCTATCTGGAATTCCAATTGGCGCAACGAGCGGGCGGCCGCATACGGCGTAGAGCCCGATCAGCTGGAGGAATATTACCGCAAGCGGACGACGCTGCTCGTCAATATTTACCCGCAGGATATCGCCGAAGGCGTGGCGTTCTTCGCCTCCTCGAGGGCGTCGAAGACGACAGGCTGCATGCTGACGATCGACGGCGGCGTGCCGGCGGCATTCACCCGTTGACCGGGAGCTGACCGGAACGGGCATCGAATTTCAGCCGGAGGGCCGGGCATCGGCCCTCCCCATTCGCGAGAGGAGGCAACGATCGATATGGAAGAGAAAGGCCACGCGCGCAAGGGCGGCGAAACCCGGTGGATTATACCGGACGGCTATATTCCGCCGATCAGCAGCGGCGAGCTGGAAAGTCACGAATCGATTTGCGTGCTGAACACAAGCGACAAGGACGCCCGTCTGCAGGTGCATATTTACTTCGAAGACCGTCCGCCCATGGAAGGCGTTCAGGTCACGATTCCGGCGAAACGGACCGTTCATGTGCGGACGTCGACCTTGTCGAAAGACGGAGCGTTTATTCCGAAAGGGGTGCCGTACGCGATGGAAGTGGAAAGCGATATCCCCGTCTATGTGCAATACAGCCGTCTTGACGCGACGCAGCCCGCCAATGCGCTTATGTCCGTTATCGCTTATCCGGTACGATAACCCGGCTCATTAGGAGAGGAGAATGACGATGAACGATCGCGCCTACGCGTTGTTTGAAGAGCAGCAGAAAAACCGCGGCATCGACCTCGGGAAAGTCAGGGAAAAGTTGAAAGCGCTTCGGATCGAAACGCCGTCGTGGGGATACGGCGACTCGGGCACCCGGTTCAAGGTGTTCAGAAAAGTCGGTGTTCCCCGCAATCCGTTCGAGAAATTCGACGATGCCGCCGTCGTGCACCGTCTGACCGGCGCCTGTCCGTCCGTCGCCATCCACATTCCGTGGGACAAAGTCGACGACTACGACAAGCTGAAGGCGCATGCGGAAGCGCTCGGCCTGTCGATCGGCGCCGTCAATCCGAACTTGTTCCAGGAAGACGACTACATGTTCGGCAGCGTGACGAACTCGAATGCGGCCGTCCGCCGCAAAGCGACCGACCATTTGCTCGAATGCGTCGATATTATGAAGGCGACCGGCTCGAAATATTTGAGCCTCTGGTTTGCCGACGGCACCAACTACCCCGGCCAGGCCGACATCCGCAAGCGGAAAAATTGGATGTACGAAGCGTTGGCCGAAACGTACAAGGCGATGGAGCCCGATATGAAGATGCTGATCGAGTACAAATTTTTCGAACCGGCGTTTTATCATACCGATCTGGCGGATTGGGGCATGGCCTACAACATGGCGCTCAAGCTGGGCGAGCAGGCGCAAGTGCTGGTCGACACCGGCCATCACGCGCAAGGCACGAATGTCGAGCATATCGTCGCCTATCTGCTTGACGAGCAGCGTCTCGGCGGCTTCCACTTCAACAGCCGCAAGTATGCGGACGACGATCTGATCGTCGGGGCGATCCATCCGTACGAGCTGTTCCTTATTTTTTACCAGATACTCGAAGCGTCGGCCGACGCGAATCCGGGCGTCCGCCGCAATGCGGACGAAATCGCCTACATGATCGACCAGAGCCACAATATCGAACCGAAAATTCCGGCTATGATCCGTTCGGTGCTGAACGTTCAGACGCAATACGCCAAGGCGCTGCTGATCAATCTGGACGAGGTGCACGCCGCCCAGGAAGCGCAGGACGTCATGGCCGCCGAGGATGCGGTGCGCAGCGCGTTCGAGATCGATGTCACGCCGCTCCTCGTTTCGATTCGCGAAGAATTGGGACTGCCGGCCGATCCGATGAAAGCGTACCGCGAAAGCGGCTATGCCGAGCGGATCGCGTCGCGCGGCGTTGGCGGTGCAAGCTGGTGAAGGCGCTTGCGATTGACCTGGGAGCGGGCAGCGGACGGGCGGTCGTCGGATCGATCGAAGAAGGGCGGATCTCCGTTCGCGAGGCGCACCGTTTTCCGAACGAGCCGGTCGCCGTCGGCAACCGGCTGTACTGGGACATTTTGCGGCTATACCATGAAGTCAAGCAGGGCATTCGCCTTGCCGTCAGGCAGGAGGACGGATGTATCGGCAGCATCGGAATCGACAGCTGGGCCGTCGATTTCGGCCTTATTTCCGCCAGCGGGGAATTGCTCGGCAATCCGTATCATTATCGCGACGCCCATACGGCGGACGCGATCGCCGAGGTGCTGGCGCTGCCAGGGTTGTCGGAGGCCGAAGTGTTCAACCGGACCGGCATCCAATTTCTGAACTTCAATACGATCTATCAGCTGCACGCGCTCGTCCGCGACGGCAATCCGGCGCTGGCCAAGGCCGAGCGCCTGCTTATGATTCCCGATTTGCTGCGGTATTTCCTGACGGGGGAGATGCACAGCGAATTTACGAACACGACGACGACGCAGCTGTTCAATCCGATCCGGGGGGATTGGGACGACCGGCTGATCGGCGCGATCGGCATCGACCGGAAGCTGTTTCTTCCCCCGGTTCAGCCGGGAACGCGGGTCGGACGGCTGCGGCCGGAGGTGACCGCAGAGCTTGGCGTTCCGGCCATACCGCTAATTGCAGTCGGCGAGCATGACACCGCTTCGGCGGTGGCGGCCGTGCCGGCGCTTGACGAGCATTTTGCCTATTTGAGCTGCGGCACCTGGTCGCTGATGGGGACCGAGGTCCGCGCTCCGGTTATCACCGACGAGGCAAGGGCGATGAATTTTACGAACGAAGGCGGAGTCTGCGGCACCTATCGGCTGCTGAAAAACATTATGGGGCTGTGGATTTTGGAGGAATGCAAGCGGCGGTGGGAGAAAGAACGGGGGGATAGGCTCGATTACGCGGAGATGCTGGCCGCGGCCGAAGCGGCGCCCGCGTTTCGTTCCTTCATCGATCCCGACGACGGCCGGTTTCTCCATCCGCCCGACATGCCGGAAGCGATCCGGTCGTACTGCCGCGAGCGCCGTCAGCCGGTGCCGGAGTCGATCGGCGAGACGGTTCGTTGTATTTTGGAAAGTCTGGCGTTAAAATATCGGTATGTGCTGGAATGTACGGAACGGCTGACCGGCAAAACCTATAAAGGTCTGCATATGGTTGGCGGCGGCCTGCGGAACGAGCTGCTCTGCCGTTATACGGCGGCCGCGCTCGGCCGGCCGGTCTGGGCGGGGCCGACCGAAGGCAGCGCGCTTGGCAATTTGGCGGTGCAGTGGATCGCGACGGGCGCCATCAAGAACATCGCCGAAGCGCGGGCGATGATCCGGGCGTCGTTCCCGGTCCGCACCTATGAGCCCGCCGACAGGGAAGCATGGACCGAGGCGTACCGGAAATTCGCGGCGTTATTGGCATTAGCGTAGAATGAAGATGCAAAGGGATGAATGAGGATGTTGGCAGCCGAACGATATGCTAGAATCGTCCAGCTGGTGAACGAGCGCGGCAGCATGCGGGTGACGGAGCTGAGCGAGCTGTGCGGGGTGACGGAAGAGACGATTCGGCGCGATCTGGATCGGCTGGAGCGGGAAGGCAAGCTGCTGCGCAGTCATGGCGGCGCGATCAGCATCAAGACAGGGCAACCGGAAACGCCCTACAATGTGCGGGAAGTGACGAATGTCGAGCAGAAGAAGCGGATCGCCGCCGCGGCGGTGGCGTATGTCGAGCCGGGCGACAGGATCGCGCTCGACGCCAGCTCGACCGCCTGGTACATGGCGGCGGCGCTTCCGGATATTCCGCTGACGGTGCTGACCAACTCGATCAAGGCGGCGCTCGAGCTTGCCGGCAAGGAACAGATTCAGGTCATCTCCACCGGCGGCATCCTGTCGCCGCGCTCGCTGTCGTATCAAGGGCCGCTGGCGGAAGCGAACCTGGCGAACTATCACGTCGACAAGGCGTTCATATCGGGCAAGGGCGTCCATCCCGAATGGGGCGTCAGCGAGTCGAGCGAGCTGCAGGCGAACGTGAAGCGGAAGATGATCGGTCTCGCGGACGAGGTTTATGTGCTGGCGGACTCCAGCAAATTCGATGTTAAGGCGTTCGCCCTTATTGCGCCGATCGCCAAGGTCGATCGCGTCATTACCGACAGCGGAGCCGATCCCGAGGCGGTCGCACGGCTGGAACGCCAATCGGTCCATGTCATACAAGTGGAGTAGCGTTCCCGGGAACGGCCGGACGATGCCGCCGTCCCGATCGCGAAAGAACCTCCGTCCTCTTCGGCCGACAGGCGGGAGGCAGAGGTTCTTCGTTATTGCGGCATCGGCGTCGGGGTCGGACTGCCGGCTTTGCCTTCGTATGTCGCGTCGATCCGGTCGCGTATCTCCTTCACGCTCTTTCCCTCTTTTTGCAACAGCGCGCTCTGCAGCGCAATTTCCAGACAGATGCCGCATCGCGTGCCATGGTCGTCCCATACGACAGAGCCGTCTTCCGCGATTTCATGGATGAAGCAGTTCAGATTGCTCTTGTGCCCGGCCGATTCCCCGCAGCCGCAGTAACAGGGGATCCACTCGAGCAATTCGGCATGTTCGGCCGCCACTTTGTACACGTCCGCAATTTCCTGGCGCTGTCCGCTCAGGAAGGCCGGAAGCTGCCGGGCCGAAGCCGTCCGCTCTTGCAGGTCGCCGTTCGGCAGCTGATGCGTGCCGTGATCATGCGCTTCGCCGTCCGCCTGTCGGCCGGTCTGCGCGCAGCCGGCCGCCAACGCCGCGGCCAGCATCAGCGCAAGTACGGCCGCCGGCCTTACGCGGCAAAAAGCGCGCGCCGCGGCAACTAACCGATCGTACATCACATGCTCCCCTTCCGATCTTGCAATTGTAGCCGTTATCCGCTAAAGTCAAGTTTAGTTCATTATGGGGACATTGTCCATTTGCGTTGTTCGACAAAATGGTGACAGGAGGCCTTGGCGGCATGTGGACACAAATTTGGTTCTGGACGAATTGCGTGTTCGTCGCTTTTCTGATTGTTTTTTTGTTCTCCCATCGGGCCGTTACGGAAGCGCGCCATGCGGGGGAAGGGGAAAGCTGTCTGCACAAGCTGAAAGTAAGGAGACGGATATTCGGCACGGTGGCCGCGGTCGCGTTCGTGGCGATGACGGCCAGTTTTCTGATCAATATGCGCCTGAACGGATAAGCCGTATTACGGTATGCGGCTGCGGCCGATCGTGTCAAAAGACGATCGGCCGCTTGCATTTTTTGGAAAGTAAAATGTGTCGATTTTATGACGATATGTCGATTTTGCGCAACTTTCATCCTGTCATTTCGTTGAATTGTCAGGCATCGCAAACGCGCCTTCCGAATTCGGGGGCGCAATCGTCAACACGGAAGGAGCCTGAAATGAAATCGTCGTACAAGTCTAGATCGTTTAAATGGTTGCTCGCAGCTTCGCTGCTCTTCTCGCCGGTATCGGGATTGTCCGGCCAGGCGGACGCGGCGGGCGCGTACACGGACAAGCTCGTTTTGCAGCAGAACAGCAAGGTGATGGTACATAACGGACGGCAAACGCTTGCCCAGCAGCCGCTAACCGCCATCAAGGGGGTGTCTTACCTCCCGCTGAAGTCGATCGCATCTCTGTACGGATACAAAGTAGGGTATAACGCATCTTCCCGCGAAGCGACGGCAACGCTCGGCGGCAAGACGATCCGCTTTAAACTGAACAGCGCCGATGTCTGGGTCGGCAGCGATAAGGTGAAGGCGAACGGCGCCACGATGTCGCAGAACGGTTCGACGATGGTGCCGGTGCGCACGTGGGCGCAAATTACAGGCAGCAGGCTGTCCGTCAGCGGCGGCAGCATTACGCTGCAGTGGAGCACGCTGCCGCAAGCCGATTTTGCCGTTTGGCCGAGTGAAATTATTGCCGGCAAAACGCAAGTGACGTATCTCGACCGTTCGTACCATCCGGGCGGATTGAACATTGTGAACGAACGTTGGGAGAACCGGCAAACGGTTTTCAGCACGCCCGGCCAATACGTCGTCACCCGCTGGGTGCAGGACGAGCGGGGGCAGTGGAGCGAGCCGTATTCGGTTACCGTTACGGTCAAAGCGCCGAACCAGCCGCCTGAAGCGTATTTCACCACCGACAAAAGCGTGTACCGGATCGGCGAAAAAATCGAATACCACGATTTGAGTACGGACGACCGCAACGATATCGTCAGCCGCAAATGGTCGGGTAACGAACCGGCGTTCTTCGAGCCGGGAGAGAAGCTGATCACGCTCGAAGTAACCGATGGCGAAGGATTGACGGATCGAATTACGAAGTCGGTCTATATTTCGGATGAGGTGCTGTACACGAAAGAAGAATTCGACCAGCTGTTCACCCCCGCAGGCGAAAAATACGGGATCAGCGGCGGTTCCGTTCTGCAAATCCCTTCCGTTCCGTATACGTTCAAATCGGAAAAGGCGCAGATGGTGCGCAGCAACAGCCCGGAAACTTGGCTTGAGGAAGGGATCGCCTACGACGACCAACTGTCCGGCAACGTCCGTTTTCTGTTTCACAATTTGAATAAAATCGGCCGCAACGTCAATATGTATCTTGTCGCCACGAACATCAACAGCACGACGGCCAAGGTCGGCACGAGCAGCTACGGCAGCGGCGGACCGACGCAATATGTGTCGACGGCCGGCAAGCTGGCGACGGACCGCTACATGCAGTCGCTCGTCTCGAAGCCGGCGACGGAATGGACGACGCTGAAGCCGGGCGAATCGAAGGTGATCATGCACGGTCTGCACAGCGTGCCGATCAAGCCGAATCAGGTGTTCTCGGCTTACGGCGACGTCGTGACCGACAAGCTGATCCGTTTCCGTGTCGTCGTACTGGATCCGGCCAAAGATCCGGTTCAGGAGCTCGACTCGCTCTCCGTTATGCCGCGCGACGGCCTGCACGTTCGCGGAACGTTCTACGAAGCGAACCGCGAGCTCGTCATTACCGAGCCTCTCGGCTACGAGCCGAAGCGGGTCGTGCTTGGCGACCGCAAGATGGACACGTATCTGAGCGGCATCGACGGCACGACCGGCCGCCTGGAGCTGAACCTCGGCAACTTCGGCGTGCTGTATCATATGAATCTGGAGGTCGCGCCGCGCACGCTGATCGCGCTCAACGCCCGCGGAGGCCATTATGCCGGCTCGTTCATCATCAACGGCCAGGTTGTCCCGGTTACGAAGAACAGCATTCTGAAAAACCAGAATGAAGCGGCGGTACTGTACCGGACCGGCAATTCGCCGGAGAACGTCTCGATTACGTTCATCCTCGCATCGGGGAGCAACTTGCCGGTTGCGATGCTGTTCCTGCCGATGCCGGAGGAGCGCCGGTAAATAAGCCGGTAAATAAAACAGGATGCAAAGAGGGCTGACCGATTCGCAGATAGCAAATCTGCGATCGGTCAGCCTTTTTTTTTCGGGATGCCGTATACGATCAAGGAAGAACGATATCGACTTCCCGCTTCAGCTCGGCGGAACGGATAACGCCGTCGATAATCGCCTGCTGGATTAAAATTTGCTCGCCCGGAATCGGCGCCGGCCGGCCTTCGCGCACGGCGTCGACGAAATCGCGGACCTTCTCGCGGAACAGATGGAGATTATGCTCGATCAGCGGTACAGGAGTAACGGTCTGGCGGTTCATCCAATCATGGTACAGCTTGATTTCGCCGACTTTGCCGTCCCACACGCCCGACCAGTTGCCCGTTCCGAACGGCGTAATTTTCAGGCCGGCGTCCGTTCCGAGAAACATCGTCGCGCCGAGGGAATCCATATGCATCGCCCAGGAGATTTTGAAGTGCAGCACCAGATCGCCCTCAAAGCGGATGAGCGCCACGCCGAAATCCTCCACCTCGAAACGGTCGGCCTCGGGATGGTAAAGCGGATTGCGGCCAAAGTAGTTGGACGTATAGGCCGAGACGGTCAGCGGCTTCGGATAATCGAGCGCGTAGAGCGCCATGTCGAGCGAATAGCAGCCGATATCGGCCATCGCGCCGGCGCCGGCCAATTCCTTGCGGATAAACGTGCCGCCAGGCATCCCCCGCCTACGTCCGCCCCCCGTCTCCACATAGTACACCTTGCCAAGCTTGCCCGTTTGCACAATTTCACGAATGAGCTGCATATTCGGATCGTAACGGGGCTGAAAACCGATCGTCAGCATATTTCCCGTCTCGCGGGCGGCTTGCGTCATTTCGATCGCCTCGGCCAGCGTAACGGACATCGGTTTTTCCAGCAGCACCTGCTTGCCGGCGCGCAGCGCGTCGACTGTCGTACGGTGGTGCGAAACGTTCGGCGTGCAGATGCTGACGCCGTCAAGATCCAGTTCCAGCAATTCGCGGTGGTCGGCGAAGGCTCGCGCGCCGGCGAGGCCGTGGCGTTCGATAAACTGTTCGGCTTTGCCGGGCACAATGTCGGCTACCGCGACAATTTCCACGTCCGGAAGCTCTTTGTACGCCGCAACGTGGGAACCTGCGATGCCGCCGCTGCCGATAATGCCGATACGCAACGTTTTCGTCATGAACGAAACACTCCTTTATTCGCGCCGTTCCGGATCGGCTGCCATCCGGCGCTGGGCGGCACGGCGCTTGTATTCGGTCGGGGTCATCCCGAATTTTTTGCGAAAGACGTAATACAAATAATTTCCGTTCTGGAAACCGTGCTCCGCCGCAATCTGTTCGATCGGCCCTCTTCCTTCTTCCAGAGCGGCGCATACTTGCGACAGGCGGTAGTTTTCCAGATAAGAACGAAACGAGCCGGAGCCGTAATCGCGGAAGACGCGCTGCAGCTGCCGTCCGCTGATATGCAGCCGGTCGGCGACGTCCTGCAGCGTCATCGGACTCGCGTAATTGTCGCGGATGTAACGCGAGGCCAGCCGAAAACGGTAAGCCGTCATGTCGCGGGTCGGCAGCTCGACTTCTTCCGCACGTTCCTGGCCGCCGCCGCGGGCCGATCGAAGCAAGATTTGAATGATCGCATGCTTGATCGAGGTCAAATAACCCGGCTGATTGTCCTGCCAGGCCCGATACGCCGTCAGAAACCATGCCATCGCATTGCCGGTGTCGGACAGCGGGCGAAGCGGCAGGCGATCCAAAGCCCGCATGCAGGCTTCGGCCTCCTGGCGCTCCCAGCTTTCCACCCCGGCAAGCATCGACTCGTCGAGCGGAGACACCTCGATATGCAGACACAATTCGTCCATCGGCTCGAACGGATCGGCCTCCTGCTGGTGCAGGACGCCGGGACCGGTCAGATAGAACAGCCCTTCCTGGAGCGCATAGGCTTCCTTGCCGAGAATGACGGTTCCTTTTCCTCTCGGAATAAAGTGAAACTCGTATTCCGAATGCTTGTGAAACCGGATCGTCTTGCCCGGCGGGAACGTCGTCAGGTGGCAGCGCAGCACATGAAAGGCGTAGCCGCCCCAACGGAAACGAAGATTGAGCAAATCGAGCGCATCCGGTTTTTCGGCCATCGGGCTGTAGGGAAACGGCTTCAGCTGTCGCTTGGCGGCGATGTTCCGGGAATCGTGTTCGTTCATCGTCGCGCTGCATCTCCTTTCACGCATGCGGCCCGGCTTGAGGCGATAGGCGGTTACCGGCCCGTCATCATAGCTTCAATTACGATTACGGCTGAAGTTCGTCGAGCCGTACGCTGCGGCCGCTGGCGGCCGACTTGTTGGACGCTTCCATCAGCTTCGTCAAATCGACCGCAAGCCGGAGGTTCGTTTCGGCCACGGTGTCTTCCTTGATGTGGCGAACCCACTGCTCGAAAGCCGACGGGGCGCTTACGGGCAATTCGACGGTTTCCCACGCTTCCTTGTTCGCTTTGTTGCTGCGAACGACGATGCGCGGCTCCGGCATTCCGTACAGCAGCGTGCCCTCCGTACCGTGCACCTCCACGCTGAACGGCGAGTGGCTGTTGACGAAACCGGCTTCGACGACGCCGATGGCGCCGCTTGCATATCGAAGCACCGCTACCGCATTGTCCTCGACTTCCTTGCCGGTGACGTAGCCGTACGTGGCGCTAACGCTTTCAGGCAGGCCGAGGAACAGGCGGGTCAAATACATCGGATGGCAGCCGAGGTCGATCAGCGCGCCGCCGCCGCACTGCTCCGCATTGAAGAAGTGGGGAGGAAGCCAGCCGGCCGTGGCGCCGTTATGGGACAGGCGGACGCGCACGAGCGTCAGTTCGCCGAGCACTCCCCGGTTCAGCACCTCTTGCACCGCAAGCGTATAATTGTCGTTCAGGCGCGGCAGGGAGACGGTCATCTTGACGCCGGACTCGCGTACGGCTGCCATAATTTCATTCACTTCCCGCAGCGTCGGGGCGATTACTTTCTCCGTAAAAATATGTTTTCCCGCACGGGCGGCCTTGACCATGACGTCCCGGTGCATATTCGTCGGCGTGTCAACGATGACGGCATCGATGTCGGAGCGGGAAAGCAGCTCGTCGAGATTTTCGAAGAACGGCACCTCCAGTTTGCTTGCCGTTTCCGCCCCCCGGTCCGGAAGCTCGTCCCATACGGCGACGATTTGCGTTTCAGGATGCTGCTGAGCCTGTCTCGTATAATCCCAGGCATGTACGTGCCAATAGCTGAGCATGGCGACTCGGATCATGGAATCTCTCCTCTTTCCAATAATGTGTTTACTTCAAAAATGCGACACATCGTTAAATTACCATCGTATACACTCTATTTGAATCGAATTATATGACAACTGGACTATAAAATCACGACAAACTTTGACCGCATTGACGCGCGGGCGATTTTCGGGCATTATGAATTTAAGAATAAACAGGGTTCGGAGGTCGCAGCGTTGCAAAATACGGAGGACATCATTTCGCGCTTGTCGGCCCAAGGGTTGCGCATTACGGACCAGCGCAAGACGCTGGCCAGACTGTTTGCGGAATCTCCGGGATATTTGTCGCCGAAAGATGTATACGACTATATGGGAAAATATTACTCCGGCCTCAGCTTCGATACCGTTTACCGCAATTTGCGGGTGATGGAGGAGCTGGGCGTGCTGGAGCAGGTCATGTTCGAGGAAGGCGTCAAGTTCAAGCTGCATTGCCGGGAGCATGACCATCACCATCATCTGATCTGCCTCAATTGCGGCAAAACGTATCCGATCACGTATTGTCCGATGGAGCAGACCGCTGTGCCGGACCGGTTTCGCGTCGTGAGGCACAAGTTTGAAGTGTTCGGATATTGCGAGGATTGCAGCGAGGGGGACAATTAGGGAGGCGGGAAGACGCGATGCCGACGATACGCAGGGCGTTGCAGGCGCCGATTCGCGTTTACCGGAAATATATATCGCCGCTCAAGCCGCCGACATGCCGCTTCTATCCGACCTGCTCGGCCTACGCGCTGGAGGCGCTGGAAACACATGGCGCGCTTAAAGGCTCCTGGCTCGCGGCGAAGCGCATTGCCCGATGCCATCCGTTTCATCCCGGAGGCGTCGATCCGGTCCCGCCGGCGAAGCCTTCCCGGGCAAGACGCCGCGGCACTTGACATTAGCGTCCGAAATTGGTTATATTTTGGATATATTTTGTACAACCGAATGATCACTCCGATGAACGGATAAGTACGGGAATGCTCCCATCGCAGAGAGCCGGAACTGGTGCGAGCCGGTATGGCGGTATCCCGGAAGATGGTCCTGGAGGAGCCGTTTTCGAGCTTGTGCGCTTTGTACGCGGACGGCGAGGGAACGGCGCGGCTGCCGGCGTTAACGGCGTTGCCGTCCGCTCTTTGCGGCCGGCGGAACGAAGCTTTCGCGGCGGTTGTCCGTTAGCGGAAGGAATTTGGGTGGTACCACGTGAGCGCGCTCTCGTCCCATGGCGGACGGGAGTTTTTTGCGTTTGGGAGGCATTTTCCGGAACTGTCGGGGTATATGACACTTGGGAGGTTGCGAAGAACGATGAACGAACAGAAAAAAAGCTTCTATATTACGTCGCCGATCTATTATCCGAGCGACAAGCTGCATATCGGCCATGCGTATACAACCGTCGCCGGCGACGCGATGGCCCGCTACAAGCGTCTGCGCGGCTACGAGGTCCGCTATTTGACCGGCACCGACGAGCACGGCCAGAAGATCGAACGGAAGGCGAAAGAAGCGGGGAAGACGCCGCAGCAATTCGTGGACGACATCGTCGTCGGCATTCAGGATTTGTGGAAGAAACTGGAGATCACCCACGACGATTTCATCCGGACGACCGAAGAGCGGCACAAGCGCGTCGTCGAGCGCATTTTCGACCGGCTGCTGAAGCAGGGAGACATCTATAAAGGAACGTACGAAGGCTGGTACTGTACGCCGTGCGAGTCGTTCTTCCTCGAACGGCAGCTTGTGGACGGCAACTGTCCGGATTGCGGCCGTCCGGTCGAGCTGGTAAAGGAAGAAAGCTACTTTTTCCGCATGAGTAAGTACGTCGACCGGCTGCTGCAGTATTACGAAGAAAATCCGTCCTTCATTCAGCCGGAATCGCGCAAGAATGAGATGATCAACAACTTCATCAAGCCGGGACTGGAGGATCTGGCCGTCTCCCGCACGACGTTCGATTGGGGGATCAAGGTGCCCGGCGATCCGAAGCATGTCATCTACGTCTGGATCGACGCGCTGACCAACTATATTACCGCGCTCGGCTACGATACCGAGGACGACGAGCTGTTCCGGAAGTTTTGGCCGGCCGATGTTCATCTGGTCGGAAAGGAGATTGTGCGGTTCCATACGATCTATTGGCCGATCATGCTGATGGCGCTCGATCTCCCGCTGCCGAAGCGGGTATTCGGGCATGGCTGGTGGCTGGCCAAGGAAGGGAAGATGTCGAAGTCGAAAGGCAACGTCGTCGACCCCGTCAAGCTGATCGACCGGTACGGCCTCGATGCGCTGCGCTACTTCCTGCTGCGGGAAGTGCCGTTCGGCTCGGACGGCACGTTCACGCCCGAAGGCTTCATCGAGCGGATCAACTTCGATCTGGCTAACGATCTCGGCAATTTGCTGAACCGGACCGTCGCCATGATCGACAAATATTTCGACGGAGCCGTTCCGGAATATGCCGGAGCCGTTACCGAATTCGACGCGCCGCTTGCCGGGCTTGCATCCGAAACGGTTGCGCAGGTCGAAGCGGCGATGGAGAACATGGAGTTTTCGGTGGCGCTTGCCGCGATCTGGCAGTTGATCAGCCGAACGAACAAATATATCGACGAAACCCAGCCGTGGGTGCTGGCCAAGGACGAGAACAACCGGCAGCAGCTCGCCTCGGTCATGGTCCATCTGGCCGAATCGCTGCGGATCGTATCGATTCTGCTGCAGCCGTTCCTGACCCATACGCCGCGCGCCATATGGCGGCAGCTCGGCATTGCCGAGGGCGAGCTGACGGCGTGGGATTCGACCAAGACGTTCGGCCGCATTCCGGGCGGCACGCGCGTCGTCAAGGGCGAGCCGCTTTTCCCGCGCCTCGATGCGGTCGAAGAGATCCCCTATATCTTGTCGACGATGTCGGGAGGCGCGACCGCATCCGCTTCGGCGGCGACAGCGGGGGATGGCGCCGGCGCGTCCGGCACAGCGGCCGGCCCGGCCTCGGCCGGCACGCCCGAGCAGCCGGATACGGACGAAATCGGCATTGACGATTTTGCCAAGGTGGAGCTTCGGGTGGCCCAGGTGCTTGCCGCCGAGCCGGTGAAGAAAGCCGACAAGCTGCTCAAGCTTCAGCTCGATCTCGGCTACGAGCAGCGGCAGGTTGTCTCCGGCATCGCGCAATATTACAAGCCGGAGGAACTCGTCGGCCGCAAAGTAATCTGCGTGACGAACCTGAAGCCGGTGAAGCTGCGGGGCGAAATGTCGCAGGGGATGATACTGGCCGCCTCGCACGGCGATCAATTGACGCTGGCGACGGTGCCGGACGATATGCCAAACGGCGCCAAAGTGAAATAGGACGGCGCGTCTGTCCGGCGCTTGCCCGGCGGGCGGCGCCTGGCCGCGCGAAACGACGCCCCGCGGGTCGGAAGACTCGCGGGAGTCCTTGTTTTGCGCACACGACTCCCGTCGCTTAAGGCGGCCCGGCCGTCGACCGTTCCCCTTTTCGGTTCCACGCTGCTTTCGCTCCAACCGGTTTTCATGCATGAGGGGTAGCCGCAGCGATTTTTTCATTTGATCCTTTCCATTTTCCTATCATCCTTTCAGACCGTACCCGATCCGCGTCTCCTTCAGGAACGAACCGTTTCATTCCCTTTCCGCCGCCTTTATCCATTTATATTGGCGACAGCGCGCAGCTATCGCCGGAATTCAGCAGCTTCGCCCGTTATTCTCCATAAACAGCCCGGCCGGTAACGGACACGGCAAATTGGTGGTTGACAGGAAGCTGTCATAACCCTATAATTCTGAACGTAATAGTAACGATTACGAAAAAGAAAAAGAGGTAGACAAAATGACGAATCGGAAAGATTGGAAGCTGAAGCCGGCGGGCAAAGGAACGGACGGAAGAAGGCGGATAAAAGGCAGCCTCGTTGCGCTGGCGCTGCTCGTCGTCTCGACGGTTGCCGCGGCATGCGGAGGGAATGGAAGCAAGCTGGTGGAAGGGAAGATGAATGTGGTGACGTCTTTCTATCCGCTGTATTATATGGCGCAAACGATCGGAGGCGAGCACGCCCATGTCGTGAACCTGATTCCGGCCGGGGTGGAGCCGCATGACTGGAGCCCGAAAAGCCGCGATCTCGAGACGGTATCGAAAGCGCAGCTGTTTCTTTATCACGGTGCGGGATTCGAAGGCTGGGTCGACAACTTTTTGAAAGGCGTGTCCAAGGACAGCGGGCTGATTGCGCGCGAGATGAGCGCCGGTATCGAACTGATCGACGTCGGGGACGGTGACAATGGCGCCGCCGATCATGATCACGAGCATGAAGGCGAGGCTGCGTCCGGCTCGGAGCATGATCACGAGCATGAGGGCGAGGCTGCGTCCGGTTCGGAGCATGATCACGAGCATGAGGGCGAGGCTGCGTCCGGTTCGGAGCATGATCACGGGCATGAAGCCGGAGATGGCCACAATCATTCGTTAGACGTCGATCCGCATACGTGGTCGAGTCCGAAGACGGCGCTGCTGCTGGCCGAGAACGTGAAAAACGCGATGGTCGAGGCCGATGCCGCCAATGCCGAAGCCTACGAGGCCAATTATGCGAAGCTGAAAGAAAAACTGGAGGCATTGGACGCGAAATATACGGCGGAGCTGTCCAAGACGACGCGCAAGGATATCGTCGTATCGCACCAATCGTTCGGTTATCTCGCCCGCGATTACGGGCTGAACCAAATCGCCATCATGGGGCTGTCGCCCGACGCAGAGCCGCGGGCCCAGGATCTTGTCAAAATCGCCAACTTTGTCAAGGAAAACGGTGTGACGCATATCTTTTTCGAAGAGCTCGTATCCGATCAGCTGGCCCGTACGCTGGCGAACGAAGCCGGCGTCGAGACGCTCGTGCTGAACCCGCTGGAAGGATTGACGCCGGAGCAGGAGCGTAATGGCGACGATTATGTGACAATCATGGAAAGAAATTTGCAAAATCTGCTTAAGGCATTACAATAAAGGAATGAAGATGAGGTGAGGACGATGACGGATGCCGCCAACCTGCCTGCAGGAGCGCTTGACTGCCACCGCGACATCATTACGCTGGAGAACGTCTCGTTCTCCTACCGGGAGCAGAAGGTGATCCGCGGGCTTGATTTTGCGGTCAAGGAACGGGATTTTGTCGGTCTGATCGGATCGAACGGCGCCGGCAAAACGACGCTGCTGCGCATGATCGTCGGCTTGCTCAAGCCGGAGGAAGGGACGATCCGGCTGTTCGGCGAGCCGGTCCGGAAGTTCAAAGGCTGGCACCGCATCGGCTATGTTCCGCAGAAAAATGCGTTTAACCCGCTCTTTCCCGCCACGGTGCGGGAAGTGGTCATGTCCGGGCTATTCGGCAGAAGGAAGCTGTTCCGCAGACTGAGCAAGGACGATTACCAAAAATGCGAGGATGCGCTGCTGGCGCTCGGCATCGAGAATTTGGCGGACAAGCGGATCGGCCAGCTCTCGGGCGGTCAGCAGCAGCGCGCTTTTCTGGCGCGGGCGCTGATCAACAATCCGGATTTGCTCATACTGGACGAGCCTACCGTCGGGATTGACGCCGAGACGCAGGAAGGCTTTTTTCATATGATCAAGCATATGCATGAGCATCATAACATTACCTTTCTGATGGTGTCGCACGATATGGACATGATCCGCTCCTTCCTCGGACTGAAGCTGGCGCAGGAAAGCGGGAGGCTCAAATTTTACGTCCGCCACTCGCATGATTTGACAGATTGTGTGGAGAACGATTTGGCACATACGTTGAAAGATTTGCGGCGCAATTTGGAGAGCGGGAAAGAAGGCGTTTAGTATTGTGGGATGTCATTAGCACCGAATTTTTTCAGAAAGCGCTGATCGGCGGAGCGCTGATCGGTTTGTCCGCGCCGCTGATGGGGCTGTTTCTCGTGCTCCGCAGACTGGCCATGATCGGGGACTCGCTCGCCCATGTGTCGATCGCCGGCGTTGCGCTCGGCTTCCTTATCGGCGTCTACCCGCTCGGCGTCGGCTTGCTGTTCGCGCTGGCGGCGACGTTCGCGATCGAAAAGCTGCGCAAGGCGTACAAAACCTATGCCGAGCTGTCGATCGCGATTATTATGTCCGGAGGCGTCGCGCTGGCGTCCTTGCTGTTTACGCTCGACAAGGGCTTTAACGTCAACGTGACCGGATACCTGTTCGGCAGCATCTATACGCTGGATTACGCCGACTTGATCGTCATTGCCGCGGTGACGGCAGTCGTGCTGGCGTTCATCCGGCTGCAGGTGAAGGAGCTGTTTCTGCTGACGTTCGACGAGGATGCGGCGGCAGTGAGCGGGCTGCCGGTGCCGCTTTACAATATGCTCATCAGCGTCATGACGGCGCTTGTCATCGGCGTTTCGATCAAAATCGTCGGCGGCCTGCTAATCTCGGCCTTGCTCGTCATACCGGCCGCCTGCAGTCTGGCCGTTGCGCGCAGCTTCCGTCAGTCGGTCGTCATGGTCGTCGTGGTCGCGGAATGCGCGGTCATCGGCGGCCTGCTCGTCGCAGGCTACTGGAATCTCGCGCCGGGCGCGACGATCGTGCTGCTGCTGATCGCGGCGCTGATCGTCCTGCTCGGCGTCCGCAAAGGATTCAAAATCTAACTCGTTAGGAGGGTCAGCCATGTCGGGCGTCAATGTATGGCTTGCGTTCGGCGCCGGCTTCGCGTCGTTTATTTCGCCGTGCTGTCTGCCGCTTTACCCGTCGTTCTTATCCTATATTACCGGCATTTCGGTTGCCGATTTGAAAGAACGCGGTGGCCGGCGCGACGTCAGGATGCGGACGATGTCCCATACGCTGTTCTTCGTTTTGGGCTTCTCCGTCGTGTACTACACGCTCGGCTACGGGACGAACGCGTTCGCGGAAGCGTTCAGCCAATATCAGGATCTGATTCGCCAGCTCTCGGCCATCCTCATTTTGCTGATGGGGCTGTTTCTGGTCGGCCTCTTTCAGCCGCGTGTGCTGATGCGGGATTTCAAGCTGCCGGTGAAAGGGAAGAAATCCGGCTTTCTCGGCTCTTTTATTTTCGGGATCGGCTTCTCCGCCGGATGGTCGCCGTGCGTCGGTCCGATTCTTGCCGCGATTCTGGCGCTGGCCGCTTCGTCGCCCGGCACCTGGTTTCAGCTGACGACGGCGTACGCGCTCGGCTTCGCGATCCCGTTCTTCGTGCTTGCGTTCTTCCTCGGCTCGACGCGCTGGATATTGAAATATTCGAATGCGATGATGAAAGTCGGCGGGGCCGTCATGATTCTGATGGCCGTTCTGCTGTTTACGGACCAGATGACGCGAATTACGGTCTGGCTGAACGCCATTACGCCGGATTGGCTGAAGTTCTAGGCGGAATATTATGAACGGCCGCACCAGGGGCAAGCGGCCGAACTTGCGCTCCGCATCGAAAGATGTGCGGGGCGCATTCGCATGCTTATCGAAAGAAGGGACGCAGCAACAAACCGCGAAGCCGCGGGAACAGTTGCGGCCTTGTCCACTACAGTGTATGATACTAAGAGTAATGACGTGGTAACAAGACGAAGAAGCTAGGTGAGGGGGTTCTTCAATGCCGACACCGAGCATGGAAGACTATTTGGAACGAATTTACAAGCTAATCGATGAGAAAGGATACGCCCGCGTTTCGGATATTGCGGAAGGGCTGGAAGTGCACCCCTCATCCGTTACGAAGATGATACAGAAGTTGGACAAAGACAACTATCTCATCTACGAAAAGTATCGCGGTCTCGTCCTGACGAACAAAGGGAAGAAAGTCGGGAAACGGCTCGTCGACCGCCATCATTTGCTGGAAACCTTTTTATCCATAATCGGGGTTCAGGAGGAGAACATATACAAGGATGTGGAAGGAATCGAGCACCATCTGAGCTGGGATTCCATCACATGCATCGAGACGCTGGTCGAATATTTCAACCGCGACAGCAGCCGGCTCGAAGAATTAAGACGCATTCGCTCCGAACTTGACAACGAAGAGTGACGGCCGTTGAAAAATTTCGCTCCGCAGCAGGCGGAGGACGGTACGAAAGCCGCCCGTAACGGGCGGCTTTATGTTAGAAGCGAAAATGGCGTATTTCGCCTCGATTGCCCGCATGCCGTATCCCCGCGTCAACGCGTGTTGCGCTCGAATGCGACGATCCAGTCGCCTTGCACGGCAGCGTATCCTTCGTCGCCCTCGGCAACGAGGCCGTACAGGTTGCGGACGTCCAGATATTCCCGCCGCTCGCCGTTGTCGAACTCCAGCGTGATGTAATAATCCGTCCGGGAAGAACGGATCGGATGCATTCCCTGTTGGTGATGATGGTGGTTCATATGAGAGCTGACATGCATGCGCTTCGCGACGATGCGTCCGTAGACCGTCTCGCAGGGAGCGGCCGCATTTTTCATATACCTGGTGCCGTTCAGCACGATCTTGCCGATTACGACGACGAAGGCGATCACGAGCATAACCGGTATGACGGCGGCCATGAAGCCCCCGATGCCGAAGCCCTGATCTCCGGGAAACACGACCATGAAACAACCTCCTTTGCTCGCAAGTTCGCTATTCTACGCTGTACGAGAATACATACGTCGATCGAAGGCTTTGGTTTCGCTTGTCCCGGATCGGCCTTGCCGCCGTGCCCGACGTTTGGATCATCCTATATGGCAGGGAGAAAGGCTGTAAAGCTTGTTTGCGGGCGGAGCCGGCGCTTATCGGGGGAGAATGGCCGTTCTACGGATTGACTTCCGAATGGATTAAGGTTCATAATAATTCGAACGATTCCGAACCGAAATGTCGGACGCGCGCCGGCAGGCATGCCGGAGCGGATGAGGGAGGTACGTAATATGAAGGCGTTGATCGCGATCGATTATACGGTTGATTTTATCGTCGGCAAGCTGCCGTGCGGGCAGCCCGGCATCGATATTGAAGAACGGATAACGGAGCTCTCGGACCGGTTTGTGAAAAACGGCGATTTCGTCGTGATGGCCGTCGATCTTCATGAAGAAGGGGACGCCTACCATCCGGAGACGAAGCTGTTCCCGCCGCACAATATCCGGGGCACCGAAGGCCGCCGTCTGTACGGCAAGCTGGGCGACTGGTACGAGCGGCATCGGGAGCGGGTTTACTGGATGGACAAGACGAGATACAGCGCGTTTTGCGGCACCGATCTCGAACAGCGGCTGCGGGCGAGGGGCATAACCGAGCTTCATCTGGCCGGAGTTTGCACCGACATTTGCGTTCTGCATACAGCCGTCGACGCTTACAACCGAGGATACGCCATCGTCGTTCATGAGGATGCCGTCGCAAGCTTCAATCCGCAAGGGCATGAATGGGCGCTTGGACATTTTCGAGGCGTTCTGGGGGCGGAAGTCGTCCGGCAAGCTTAAGGAGTGAACGGCATGGCATACGATAAGACATACGATAATTTGACGCTTCATACGGACAAATATCAAATCAATATGATGTACGCGCACTGGAAGCAAGGAACGATGAACGACAAGGCGGTATTCGAAATCTATTTCCGCAAGCTGCCGTTCGGCAACGGCTACGCGGTATTCGCCGGGCTCGAGCGCATCGTCCGCTATATTCAGGAGCTGCGCTTTGGCGATGAGATGATCGAATTTTTGCGAACCCAGGAGGAAGGGTACGAAGAAGGCTTTCTGGAGGCGCTTCGAGAGTTCCGGTTTACCGGCAACCTATGGTCGGTTCAGGAAGGAGATCTCGTCTTTCCGAACGAGCCGCTCGTGCGGGTGGAAGCCCGGATCTTCGAGGCGCAGCTGATCGAAACCGCCTTGCTCAACTTTATGAATTACCAGACGCTGATCGCGACGAAGGCGTCGCGAATCAAGCAGGTCGCGCCGGATGACGTGCTGCTCGAATTCGGAACGAGGCGGGCGCAGGAAGCGGATGCCGCGGTATGGGGGACAAGAGCCGCCTATCTGGCCGGCTTCCATGCGACTTCGAATGTGCGCGCCGGCATGATGTTCGGCATACCGGTCAAAGGTACGCATTCCCACTCGTGGATTCAGGGCCACGATTCGGAGGAGGAAGCTTTTCGCCAATATGCCGAGGCGCTGCCCGATCAGGTGACGCTGCTCGTCGATACGTACGATACGTTGAAAAGCGGGGTTCCGAACGCCATCCGGATTGCCAAGCTGCTCGAAAGCAAAGGCAAGCGGATGCAGGCGATCCGGCTGGACAGCGGCGATCTCGCATACCTGTCCAAGCGGGCCAGGGAAATGCTGGACGAGGCCGGCTTGTCTTACGTGAAGATCATCGCTTCGAACGATCTGGATGAAAACATTATTTTCAACCTGAAGGCGCAAGGGGCGAAAATCGACATCTGGGGTGTCGGCACCCAGCTCATTACGGCGAGCGACCAGCCGTCGCTTGGCGGCGTATATAAACTGGTGGCGCGCGAGAAGAACGGAACGTACTTGCCGGTCATCAAAATTTCGGGCAATCCGGAAAAAGTATCCAATCCCGGTGTGAAAGAGGTGTACCGGCTTATTAACCGGCGGACGCGCAAGGCGGAAGCGGATTACATCGCGCTTACGGGGGAAGAGGATATTCGAAAAGGCGAGCGCATCGAGCTGTTCGATCCGGTTCATCCTTATTTGCGGAAAACGGTCGAACATTACGAGGCGGTGCCGCTGTTGAAGTCCGTATTCCAAAATGGAGAGCTGGTCTATTCCATGCCGTCGCTTGACGAGATCCGCAGCTACCATGCGGAGCAGCTCAAACTGTTCTGGCCGGAATATTTGCGCAAGCTGAATCCGGAGAAGTACCGGGTCAATTTTAGCCGCGCGGCCTGGAATTTGAAGATGGAGCTGCTTCAGCAATATCAGCAATAGCCGTATGTACAGCGCAAAGCGCCTGTTTCCGCCGGAAACAGGCGCTTTGTTTGCGCTCGATCGCAGGTCAGTGGTATTTGGGCAGATCGTCGTCGTCTTTGCCGCCCTCGATCACTTTGAACGGTATCGGCTTGCGCTCGCGCGCCTTTGCCGGCCTGGCCGGGGGACGCGTCTTTCTCGCCGCCGCGGCGTATTTGCGGTGATCCCGCTTTCGGAACCCGGAAGGCGGAAATTTGTACAGCAGAAAAATAGCGCCGAGCACCACAACGGGTATCAGCATCCGTCCCGGGTTTAAGACCAGCATATAGCCTAGGCCAAGCGCAATGAGCACAAGCAGCACGACAAACCACGGTTCCATTCTTCGGCGCATTCTCTCATTCCACCCTTTCGTCCGGCTGCGATCCGCAGCTCTTCTTGCAAGTTATGCCTTTACGTGCGGGGACGTCTGACTGTCAAGCTCCAGCATCCGTTTGAACGAAGCGATCGATACTTTAACCTGGTCGTCGTTCGGCTCCTTCGTCGTCAGTTTTTGCAGCCACAGCCCGGGATATCCGAGGTAGCGCAGCACGGGCACATCGCGCAGGGAATTGGTAAACCGCAGCACCTCGTAAGACAGCCCGATGACGAGCGGCAGCAGCAGAATTCTCAAATAAATACGCTGCCACATGTTTTCCCATTCGAAAAAGGAGTAGACGATTACGCCTACCAGCACCGTGAAGACGAGAAAACTGCTGCCGCAGCGGTAATGAAGCCGGCTGAAACGCTGCACGTTGTCCACGGTCAATTCGGCGCCGGCCTCATACGCGCTGATCACTTTATGCTCCGCGCCGTGATACTGGAACAGCCGCTTGATAATCGGCGTCATCGATATGATATACAAATAAACGAGCAAAAAGACGATTTTGATCGTGCCTTCCAGCAAATTGTGCACAATAATGTTTTCGAACCTTTTGCCGAACAGCAGCTCTTCGATCGCCGCGGGGACGACGGTGAAGACGAGCTTGCCGAAAATGAACGAGAGGACGCCGGCAACGGCGACGCCGACGATCATGCTGAGGCTCCAGCCGGATTTGCTTTCCGGTTTCGAAGCCGCGCGTCCTTCCTTGCTTTCTTCTTCGGCATATTCGTCCTCTGCGTACGCTTCCATCGAAAAATTCAGATGCTGCGAGCCTTTGGCGCTGGACTCCAAAATGGCCACAATGCCGCGCAATATCGGAATTTTCTTCAGCTTCTGCACCCAGGGCTTGGTGGTTCGGGGGACTTCGTAAAAGACGATTTCGTCATTTTTCCGGCGGACAGCCGTTACGTTGACGTGCTTGCCGGCGAACATGACGCCTTCTATTACAGCTTGTCCGCCGTAGATCGGTTGCGGGTCTTGCGGCAAGTGTTTGTCACCATCCTTGTACCGTTGAACGTCGACAGATTTTATGAATGCTATTCTATTGTACTTGATTGGGCGGCGAAATGCCAACGGTCGGGCGGACTTCATGGATCGCTTTATTCGCCTTCTGCCATCCGGTTTACGAAAATGCGGTTTATCGCATACTAGAAAAAACAAGCGCAAAGATCGAACACAAGCGCGCATCAGCGAGGAGGAATACGAACGATGAACGAAGGCGGACATCAAGGCGCGCAATCCGCGCCCGAAACGAAAGAGGACCGGCCGGCTGCGGGGGTGAAAGCGTCGGACGCGCAGCAGGGGCATCATACGAATCCGTGGCTATTCGGATTGCTGATCGGGTCGTTTGCCGGACTGATCTGGGGCGCCGTGCGGTGGCTGCTTTATACGTTTCAGTTCACCAAGCTGCCGGGCTTTATGGCCGAACCGTTCTTCCTTCACGCCTTTTTAGTGAAATGGCAAGGGCATCTCGTCGGGATCGTCTGCTTCATGGTGTTTTCCATCACGGCGGCATATCTATACGTGCTGCTGTTTCGGCGATTGCGCGGGCCGCTGCCGGGACTCGGTTACGGGGCGTTGTGGTGGGCCATCCTGTTTTGGGCTGTCGGTCCGGCAACCGGGACGATGCCGCCGCCGTTCAAGCTCGGCTGGACGACGCTGCTTTCGGAGCTGTGCGTGTTTTTGCTGTGGGGACTGTTTATCGGTTACAGCATCAACTTCGAATTCACGGACGAGGCTTCGCGGGAACCCGAGAAGTCGGGCAGCATGACCTGAATTTCGGCGGGGAGGCGTCCGGCCGCAGGAAACTCTTCTCAACCGATCGCCGATTATGTTAAAATGTCAAAGATCGGCGTATGCGCATCTGCCGTGCCGGTACAAGCGAACCGGCATCCGATGCGCGCCGGACAGGGAGACGGGGAGGAGTGTGGGGCCATATGCGCAGCATTCTGGTTTTGAACGGTCCGAACCTTAATATGCTCGGCATTCGTGAACCTGCCGTCTACGGTACGATGACGCTCGGCGACATCGAGTCGCGGGTTCGGGCGTGCGCTTCCCGGCTCGGCGTAAAGGTGGACTTTGACCAGTCGAACCACGAAGGGGAATTGATCGACCGCATTCATGCGGCCCATGGGTCTTTTGACGGCATTCTGATCAATCCCGGGGCGTTGACCCATTACAGCTACGCGCTGCGGGATGCGATCAGCTCGGTCGGATTGCCGACCGTCGAGGTGCATCTGTCCAATATTCATAAGCGGGAGAGCTTCCGGCACGTTTCGGTTATTGCGCCCGTCGCCATCGGACAGATCGCAGGCTTCGGCGCCATCGGCTACGAGCTCGGGCTGCAGGCGCTCGTCGACCATCTCGAGAGCTGAGGAGGAGTTCCATTGACGAATCGGGTAGACGCACTGCGGGCCAAGCTGGCCGACCAAGGGCTCGAGGCGATGCTTGTGGCAAGCCCGTACAACCGCCGATACATAAGCGGCTTTACGGGATCGGCGGGCATGGTGCTGATCACGACTCAAGACGCCTGGCTGCTGACCGATTTCCGCTATACGGTTCAGGCGAAGGAGCAGGCTTCGGGCTTTGCGGTCGAGGAGACGTCCAGCCCTCTTGACACGGTGCGAAGATTGCTGACGGAGAAAGGCATCCGGAGCGTCGCTTTCGAGCAGGCGCATGTCACCTATGCGGAATATGTGAAATGGGGCCAGGCGCTTGGCGGCATCGAGCTGACGCCAGCGGACAGCATCGTCGAGTCGCTGCGGATGATCAAGGACGAGACGGAGCTGGCCGTCATTCGGAAGGCCGCCAAGCTGGCCGACGATACGTTCGCCTACATACTCGGATTGCTGAAGCCCGGCATGACGGAGAAGGATATCGCGCTGGAGATGGAAGTGTATATGCGCAGCCATGGCGCGACCTCTTCGTCCTTCGATACGATCGTCGCCTCCGGCGAACGGTCTGCCATGCCGCACGGAGTGGCGAGCGACCGGGTCATCCGGGGCGACGAATTCGTCAAACTCGATTTCGGAGCGCTGCTGGACGGCTATTGCTCCGATTTGACGAGGACCGTCGTATTGGGCAAGCCGACGCAGCGGCACCGCGATATCTACAACATCGTGCTTGAGGCGCAGCTGACGGCGCTTGACGGGATTCGTCCCGGCATGACCGGCAAGGAAGCCGACGCCTTGGCCCGCGACGTCATCGCACGCTACGGCTACGGAGACTGTTTCGGCCACAGTCTGGGCCACGGCTTCGGCATGGAAATTCACGAGGCGCCAGGGCTTTCGGCGCGGAGCGATACGATTTTAATTCCCGGCATGACCGTTACGGTGGAGCCCGGCATCTACATCCCCGGCTTCGGCGGGGTGCGGATCGAGGACGACATTGTCATTACGGACAACGGGATTAAAATATTGACCTCATCCCCGAAGGAATTTACCATTCTGGGTTAAGGAACATTATTCAGGAGGTTTTTTTGTGATTTCAGTCAACGATTTCAAGACAGGTTTGACCGTTGAAGTGGATGGAGACATTTTCTCGGTAATCGAATTTCAACACGTAAAGCCGGGCAAGGGCGCCGCATTCGTGCGTTCGAAGCTGAAAAACCTGCGAAACGGCAACATTGTGGAAAAAACGTTCCGCGCCGGCGAAACGATCGGCCGAGCCCATGTCGAGAACCGGGAAGTGCAGTACTTGTACAATTCCGGCTCGGAATATACCTTTATGGACAATGAAACGTACGACCAGTTCACGCTGGACAAAAAGCAACTGGAATGGGAAATCAATTTCCTGAAAGAAAACATGAACGTCCATATCGCCAGCTATCAGGGCGAAATCATCGGCATTACGCTGCCGAACAGCGTCGAATTGAAAGTCGTGGAAACCGAGCCCGGCATCAAGGGCAACACCGCGACGGGCGCGACCAAAAACGCCAAACTGGAAACCGGTTTGAACGTGCAGGTGCCGCTGTTCATCAATGAAGGCGACGTGCTGCTCATCGATACGCGGGAAGGCAAATATATTTCGCGCGCATAAGCTCCTAATGCCGCTCGGCCTTGATGCCGGGCGGCATTTTTATTAAGCTGCTGAGATATTGACAGCATGGGCCGTCCGCACTAATATTTAAATAAATATTTAATTTAAATAAACATTTAAGGAGTGGAATTGACTTATGCTGAGGGCATTGCGGGCTTTTATGAAAAATCGGGCGACCTGGACCGGAATTTTAGCCGCCTTCATGTTCCAGCTTGTTTTCGGTGTTGTATGGATGACCGGATACGATGGCGTAACGGATCGGACGGCCAACCTGAAAGTCGCGGTCGTCAATGAGGATCAGGAAATGGGAAGCCTTGTCGTCGGCAGTCTGGGCCGCAGCTTGCCGTTCGGGATTGTAACGGTCGATCTCCCGGAACAGGCGATGAACATGCTGAATGACCGGGATGTCCAGATGGTGCTCCATATTCCGCCGGATTTCTCGAGCCAGCTGCAAGTTCCGGGCGGGCAAGCGAGCCTGAAATACTGGATCAACGAATCGAATCCGTCCATGATCAAGAGCATAATGCAGAGCGTCGCGTCCCAGGTGACGGCGGCCGTCGACAAGCAGGCGATCGCGGCCGGAGCGGAAGCGATATTGACGCCGATGAACGTTCCGGCGGATCGGGTGAAGGAGATAGCCGCAGCTTTGTCCGAACGGGTCGTCTCCGATATCCGGTTCACGAACCCCGTTCAGGGGATGGCCAATCAGATGCTGCCGATGATGATGGTGCTTGCGTCGTATGTCGGCTCCATGATTATGGCGATGAATATCCAGCAGTCTTCGCAGGCGATCGGTTCCGCGTTCACCGCCTGGCAAAAATTCGGCGCGCGCGCCGTTATCAACGTCGTATCCGCCATTGTTATCGCGTTGTTCGCGGCATCGTTGATCATGATGCTGGGCGGTCAGGCAAACAGCGGGTTTATGGCGCTATGGGGCTTTCTGTCGCTCATTCTGATGAGCTTCATGTTTTTCGCCCAACTGTTCCTGCTGCTGTTCGGGTTCGCCGGCATGCTGTTCAACATTACCGCTTTGTCCGCCCAGCTCGTTTCGTCGGGCGCGATGGTGCCGCGCGAATTGCTCTCCGGCTTTTACCGTCATCTGGGCGACTGGCTGCCCGCTACCTATGCGGTGGAAGGAAGCATGAATCTCCTGTTCGGCGGCTCGTCGCCGGCCCGGCCCGCCTGGCTGCTCGCCGCTTTCGCCGCGGGTTCGCTTGCGCTCGGGGCGGTCATTACCGCTTTGCGCAGCGATACGGGCCGCACCAATGCGCCCGCTGCCGAAACGAAACTTGCATAATGGAGTCCTCAGCACTCATAATAGCGTTAGAAACGATCGATGCGCGATCGGAACGGAGGATTGTCGATGTCATCCGATCATGATATGAAGATGCGAATATTGCTGGCGGCCAAAAAGCTGTTTGCCCAGAACGGGTTCGACGGCACATCGGTAAGACAAGTATGTGACGAGGCGGGAGCCAACGTGGCGCTCGTCTCCTACTATTTCGGCGGCAAAGAAAATATGCTGTACGCGGTGTTCCAAACGTTTATTCCGTTTCATTTGCTGCATGAGCTTGAAGATATACTTCAGCATCCGGTCAAAGGTTTGAAACGGTTAATCCGGGAAGTGATTTACGTCCGTATGAACGATCCGGAAATGATCAGAATCATTATGCAGGAAGTTTACAAGAGCACGCCGAGAATTCCGCACATTCAGCAAATGATGCTCCCGGTATGGTTCAAGCTGAAGGAGCTGCTGGTCAAAGGGAAGGAACAGGGCTATTTTCGCTACGATTCCATTGACAACACGCTGTTTTCCGTTATCGGCACCATAATCTTCTTTAAATTTACCGATTATTTCAAGCCGCTGATGTCGGAGCCGCCTTCCCCCTATGAAGAGGTTGTCCGGGACACGACGCGGTTCATATTCAATGCGCTCGGCGCTTCGGAATGGTTGGAAGAAGAGGACTCCTGATGAATCGGCTCTGCCCAAAACGGCTCCGGTATGTTATAATAAACCACTGTATGTATATGCGAAGAGTGGGAGTGAATCAGTTTTGTCCTTGATTGTGATGAAGTTCGGCGGCAGTTCAGTCGGTACGACGGAACGGATGCAGCGCGTTGCGCAGCGGATAGTCGAGAAAAAGACGGCCGGCGACCGGGTCGTCGTCGTCGTGTCCGCCATGGGCGATACGACCGACGATCTGATCGACCAGTCGAAGCTGCTCAACGACAATCCTCCCGCAAGGGAGATGGATATGCTGCTGACGACAGGGGAACAGATCTCGGTTGCTCTGCTGTCGATGACGATACACAAGCTCGGTCATTCGGCTGTTTCGATGACGGGCTGGCAGGCGGGCATCCGCACGGATGCGGTGCACGGAAAGGCGAGAATTACCGACATTCGCCCGGACCGCATTCACCGCGCGCTGGATGAAGGCCAAATTGTGATCGTTGCCGGATTCCAGGGTATGACCGAGGACGGCGAAATTACGACGCTCGGACGAGGCGGCTCCGATACGACAGCCGTAGCGCTCGCGGCGGCGATTCAGGCCGACGTGTGCGAAATCTACACCGACGTCGACGGCGTATATTCGACCGACCCGCGCGTTGTCAAATGCGCGCGCAAGCTGAATGAAATTTCTTACGATGAAATGCTGGAGCTGGCGCATCTCGGCGCTGCGGTGCTTCACCCGCGCGCGGTGGAGTATGCCAAGCATTACAACGTGAAGCTTGTCGTCAGATCCAGCTTTACGCAGAACGAAGGGACGAGTGTGAAGGAGGAAGCTGTCATGGAGCAGGGCGTCGTCGTACGGGGCATCGCATTCGAAAAAAACGTGTCGAGAATCAGCATTATGGGAGTCGAGGATGTTCCGGGCGTTCTGGCCGGCGTGTTCGGCGCGCTTGCGGAAGCAGGGATTGACGTCGATATTATCGTGCAAAGCGGCGTGAAGGACGGCAAGGCCGATTTTTCCTTTACGCTCGGATTGGGCGACCGGGACAAGGCGTTGTCCGTTATCGAAGGGATCCGGAGCAAAGTGCCGTACCGCGAAGTGACCAGCGAGGAAGGGCTCGTCAAAGTATCGATCGTCGGCGCCGGCATGGTCAGCAATCCCGGAGTCGCCGCTTCGATGTTCAAGACGATCTCGAGCCTCGGCGTCAGCATCAAAATGGTCAGCACATCGGAAATCAAGGTGTCTTGCGTCATCGACGCCGAACATCTGAACGACGTCGTGCGGGCGCTGCATACCGCATACGGCCTGGATACGTCGGAGCAGGCGTTCGTCGGCGGTCCGCAAGAGCGCCGCTAACGAAGGACGTTACCGGACGGACCGTACTCATCGTCATCGCATCGTCATCATAATCGGAGAACGGACAGAGCAAAACCTTCCGCCGCACGGACGGTTTTGCTCTTTTTTTGCCGCCGCCCCATGCTATATTTTGCCGGCTATGAAGATGAAGACCTTGTACAGCAAGGCGGTAATGCCGGCGGCCATCAGCGGGCCGACCGGAATGCCGCGGAAGAACACGATGCCGATAATGGAACCGATTACGAGTCCGATGATGAGCTGGGGATCGATGCGGAGCATCTCCAGCCCTTTGCCGTTGACATATGTGGCGGCCGCCCCGCCGATCAGCGCGAGCCATCCGGGCCATGACGTGAGCGCCGCCGTCAATTCCTTCATCTGAATACGGCCCGACGCGAACGGCACGAGAACGCTGAAGGTAAGGAACAAGAGACCGAGCTCCAGTCCGCGCCGCTCGATGACCGGCAAGTATCGTTCGAGATGAACGAGCTTGACGGCCAGCAGGACGCAAGCGGCTGTCGATATAATCGGCGAACGGCCGACGAGGCCGATAATGATCAAGCCCACCAATATGATTTCACCGCTCATGAGCAAGCTCCAATCCGTCGTCGGGAATTGCCTCTTCCGCCGCATGCTGCAAGCCGGAAGGGGGCTTTAGTCCATTGTATGGACCAAGCCCCCGGTTTATGTCATCCCCGTCCGCCCGCAAGTGCGCCGTTCTCCGTCCGCCATGGCACTGTCCGGCAGATGTCGACGCGCGCGCACGCCTCCACATCCGCTTCCATGCCGAGCCGCGCGAGTTTGCGGCCGCCGGGGCTCCGCCTCAGCGCATCCGTCAGGGTATGCGAACGTTCGCGGTACAGCGCCAGCATCGCGCTGCCGAAATCGTCCAGTTCCAGCTTCCCGGATGTCAATTGCCGCATCCGATCCGCGATCGCCCCGGCGCATAATCCATCTTCCAGCGCGAATTGGCCGCGGGAGCCGGCACACAGAATGACGATATCGCGCCCGCCGGCCAGCGCGCTGCGCGCACAGGCGAGAGCGTTCAGGAACGAGCCCGCGAGCAAGCCGTCCGCGTTCGCCGCCAGACGTATCGCCCGCGTCCCGTTCGTTGTCGTCAGCACGATGCGCCGTCCGGAGACGATTTCCGGCGCATAGTCGGAAGGCGAGTTGCCGCAATCAAAGCCTGGAACCGCGCGTCCGTCCCGCTCTCCTCCCAGAATATCTCCCGGTCGCCGCAGCGCCGCCGCTTCGTCGGCCGTCAATGCCGGAACGACTTCGTCCGCTCCGTTCGCAAGCGCCGTCACAATCGTGCTGGTCGCCCGCAGCGCATCGATGACGATGGCCGTCCGCCCGGCGAAGCGCCCGGCTTCCGCATCCTCCAGCGTCGCGATCACGTCCACCCGCATGTTACGTTCGTACCCGCCTTCCCCGTCCGGCATGCCGGAGGCTTCATATCATATAGACGATCGGCTCCGGCCGCATTCCGAACTCGAACGTATCGGAGCGCAGACCGCGCCGCATCGTCTCCACGGACAGCACTTCGGCAGGCGGAATGTTGCCCAGATGGACGGCGGGGCCGAACCGCTTCAGCAGCAGCGCCTGCTGGCTTTTGAGCGGGGCTTCCCACATCAACCTTCCGGTATCGGATACGGTACGGGCGATCGTATCGAGCAGTTCCTCGCGGCAGTTCCCGTTTTCATCGAATAGCCCGACGCCGATTCCCGACTCCCTCGCTTCCACCGTAATGAGAGCGGCCCCGGCTGCCCAGTCCGCATCGGCCGTAGCCGCCAGACCGTCGGGATCGATCCGCGCCCCGTTCGTTTTTTTGCCGTATTCGGTCAGAACGGTCAGCCCGTTCGCGATACCTTCCCGGATCAAATCCGTCCGGAGCGACCGGCTCACTTCGATCGTCCCGTCCGACACCTCGACTCCGTTGAACCCGAAGCGGCAGATCGCTCGAAAAAATTCGCTTACTTCGCCTTGATTTACCGCCGCTTCCAGCAGCGTCCCTCCGGGCGTCACGACAATCCCGCGGGCTGTGGCCAGAGCGATTTTCTCGGTCAGCAGATCGTCCGGGTACAGGGCCGAAGTGCCGAAGCCAAGCTTGATAATATCGACATACGGGCCTGCCAACTCCAGAAAATCGACAAAGGCGCTGCGTCCCAGCCCTTTATCGATAATCATCGTTTGCCCGGTTTCGGCGAAGCGGACATTCGTTGTCTTGCGTTGCGCCGGCCAGATATTCGCTTGGCTTCGTCTACCGCTTGGATCTCGCAGTTCGGACGGCCATATTTCCGTTTGGGTTGTTCCCATCGGTCTGATCTCCTCGCTTCTGTTATGCTGATCATATTTCAGACGTCAAGTCTGCTTGCAATATATGCAGCCGCATCCGGGCAGGTGCCCGGCCTAAATGCAGACAGGCTTGCATACATATGAATCAATCCTATCCCGCTGAAGGAGGTGAGACGGCCGGATGGTCAACAAAATTGTGATGAGCATGGCGATGCTGCGCGTGTTCTCGGGCTCGATCGAAATATGCGCGGCGCTGCTTATGATCCGGCTGAACCAGGTGGACAAGGCGCTCGCCGTCAATTCGTCGCTGGCGCTGGTCGGCCCGCTTATTCTGATTTCGACGACGACCATCGGACTCGTCGGCCTGTCCGACAAGCTGTCGCTGGACCGATTCGTCTGGGTCGTTGCCGGCGTAGCCTGTTTGTTGATCGGAATTTTAAAAAAATAAATCTATGAACCTTCCGGATTGCAGTCGGCCGTCATATTTTAGCCGGACAGGCATAGACATGTATCGATCAGATCTAACCCCGGGAGGTACCAACCATGCTCGAACGCGTGACGCATCTCTTGCCGCCGGAAATGGCCGCCGTGCTGGGACGGCTGCCGGACGGCGTAAAGGATCGGCTGGAGGAAATCCGGGTGCGCGAAGGACGTCCGCTGGAGATCGGTTTTGGCGGCGAATCCCGGTTTGCGGGCGAAGACGGCTCGCTGCGGCATACACCGGAGCAGGCTTACCGTCCTTCGTCCGAGTTGTGCCGAAAAATGTTGGAGCGGATGACGAATCATTCGCTATACGCGATGGAAGAAGAGCTGCGCAGAGGCTACATTACCGTTTCGGGCGGGCACCGCATCGGCCTGTGCGGGCGCACCGTGCTGGAACGCGGCGCCGTTCGGGGCATTCGCGATATCGGCGGATTCAATATCCGGATCGCCCGCGAAGTGGTCGGGGCGGCGGACGGGCTGCTGCCGCAGCTGGCCGACCGGACGCGGGGCACGATCGTCTCGACGCTCGTGTTGGCCCCGCCGCAGCAAGGGAAGACGACGCTGATCCGGGATTTGGCCCGCTCGATCAGCTACGGGCTGTATGCAGGATCGGGAGGGATGCGCCGGGAAGGCCGCAAGGTGGCGATCGTCGACGAACGATCGGAAATCGCGGCATGCGTCCGGGGAGTACCGACATTCGATGTCGGCCCGCGCACCGACGTCATGGACGCTTGCCCCAAAGCCGAGGGCATGATGATGATGCTCCGATCGATGTCGCCCGACGTTCTCGTAGTGGACGAGATCGGGCATGCCGAAGATGCTGCGGCGCTGCGGGAGGCGGTTCACGCCGGCGTCAGCGTCATCGCCACGGCGCATGCGCGCGACCTGCAGGATGCGCGCGACCGGCCGGCCTTGCGCGAATTGATCGAGGAAGGCGCGTTCGCCGCTTTCATCGAGCTGCGCCGCACGGCGGAAGGATTCCGCTCCCGCGTTCTTCGTCCCGGACCGGGAGCGCTTGCCCGGGAACCGACGGCGCTGCAACCGGAGCGGCCGTTATGCTGAAGCTGATCGGCGCAGCGCTCATTCTGTTCGCCGGCACGATGATCGGCTTTCAGCAGGCCGCGCGCCTGGCGGCGCGGCCCCGTCATATCCGGACCTTGCTTCATACGCTGCAGCGTCTCGAGACGGAGATCGGTTACGGCTACACGCCGCTGCCGGAAGCGCTGGAGCGTGCGGCCGAGCATACGCCGGAACCGCTGGCCGCCATGCTGAAGGAGGCGGCGAAGCGGCTCGATGACGCGGACGGTCCCTCTTTCCGCGAAAGCTGGAGCCGGGCAATCGAAGGACACTGGGCCAACTCTGCCATGCGAAGCCCCGAGAAGGCGGCCCTGATTCGGCTCGGATCCTCGCTCGGCATCAGCGACAGAGAAGACCAGGTCAAACATCTGCGGCTGGCCATGCAGCAGCTTAAAGCGGAAGAGGATGCGGCAAGGGACGATCAGGAGCGTTACGAAAAGCTGTGCAAAAGTCTCGGCGTATTAGTCGCAGCGCTGATCGTCATATTGATCGTTTAGTGGGGTGCCGCAAAGATGAATATGGATGTCAGCGCCATCTTCCAAATCGCCGGTATCGGCATCATTGTCGCGATGATCCATACGGTGCTCAAGCAAATGGGCAAGGAAGATATGGCGCATTGGGTAACCGTCATCGGATTTGTCGTCGTATTGTTTATGGTTGTCCGGCTGTTGAACGAGCTGTTTCAGGAAATCAAGACGATCTTCCTGTTTCAGTAGCGGCAGTAGGTGAGCGGATATGGAAATCATTCAGATCGTCGGATTCGGTCTGATCGCGACGGTGCTCATTCTCGTCGTGAAAGAGCAGAAGCCGATGTTCGCGTTTCTGCTGGCGACGTTTGCCGGCCTGGTTATCTTTCTGTTTCTGCTTGGCAAAATCGAGGCGATCATTGCCGTTCTGGAGGAACTGGCGAACCGCACCGGCGTCCCGTCCATCTACTTGAAGACGATTCTGAAAATTATCGGCATTGCCTATATTGCCGAATTCGGCGCACAGATCGTAAGGGACGCGGGGCAGGAAAGTATCGCCTCCAGAATCGAATTTGCCGGCAAAGTGCTCATTCTCGTCATGGCCGTACCGATTATCAGCGTTGTGGTCGATACGGTCATCGGACTGCTGCCGGCAGGGGGTTGAACGTTATGAGGCTGCTGTCCGCATGCCGCATCGCCGCGATCGCGCTGCTGCTTTTGTCAGGCTGCGCTTTCGCCGCAGCGGTAGAAGCGTCTGCATCCGGAGAAGCCGCCGCACCCACCGGGAATGAGAATGCGGCCTCCCTGCCCGGCCGGCTGGCGGACGAGCAATTGCGGGACGTCGATACGGAAGCGGTGGAGCGCTACTGGAATCAGCTGAAGGAGGAATACCGCGACTTCTTCCCGGACCGCCGGCTGCCCGGATTCGCCGAAATGGTCGTGCCGGGAGGAGAGGGACTGAAGCTGTCGACAGTGCTGAACGGCCTGCTGCGGTTTTTGCTTCAAGAGGTGCTGTACAACGGCAAGCTGCTTGTGACGATCGTTCTACTGACCGTATTCAGCATGCTGCTGGAAACGCTGCAAAGCGCCTTCGAACGCAATGCGGTCAGCAAGGTGGCGTATGCGATCGCCTATATGGTGCTGATCGTGCTGGCGGTCAACAGCTTTCATGTCGCCATCGGGTACGCCAAGGATGCAATCGGCGGAATGGTTCAGTTCATGCTGGCGATGGTGCCGCTCTTGCTCACGCTGCTCGCTTCCATGGGAAGCATCGTGACGGTGTCCATCCTTCACCCGCTCATCATTTTCATGATTCATGCGGTCGGCACGCTGATTTACAGCTTCGTCTTTCCTTTGCTGTTTTTCTCGGCCGTACTGCATATCGCCAGCGCCTTGTCGGAACGGTTCAAAGTCACCCAGCTAGCCAACCTGCTGCGCCGGATTGCAGTCGGCGTCATGGGCGTCATGCTGACCGTCTTTCTCGGCGTCATCTCGATCCAGGGCGCGACGGGCTCGGTCACGGACGGCGTCACGATGCGGACGGCCAAGTTCGTCTCAAGCAACTTCGTTCCGGTCGTCGGCAAAATGTTCTCGGATGCGGCGGATACGGTGCTGTCCGCTTCGCTGCTCGTCAAAAACGCCGTCGGTATCGCGGGCGTCGTCATCCTGCTGTTTCTGTGCGCGTTCCCGGCGCTGAAAATCTTGACGCTGGCGTTAATTTACAACATCGCCGCCGCCGTCATGCAGCCGCTCGGCACAAGTCCGATCATTGCATGCCTGCAGACGATCGGCAAGTCGATGATTTATATATTCGCGGCACTTGCGGCCGTTAGCCTGATGTTTTTTCTGGCGGTCACGATCATATTGACGGCGGGCAACGCGGCCGTCATGGTCAGATAGCGGCCCCGCGCAAGGAGGGGATCGGATGCTCGAATGGCTTGGCGGATGGCTCAAGGAAATCGTCGCCATCATTTTGCTGGCGGCTTTCATCGATCTGTTGCTGCCGAACAAGGCGATGCAGCGCTACGTGCGGCTCGTCGTCGGCCTGATCATCCTGCTCGCGCTGCTGTCTCCGCTGCTGCGGCTCATACAGGGCGATATCGGCAGCCGTCTGGCCGCCGGTATCCGCATCTGGAACGAGTCCGATGCCGAAAGCGATGTGCGGATGCCGTCGCTCGATGCGATCCGGGAAGATGCCGGAAGGCTGCGGACCGGGCGGGAGCTGCAGGCCGCTTCCCTGACGGAGGAACGGCTGGCCGAAGCGATGAAGGCGGAAATTGTCCGCCGTACCGGAGCGCCGGTCGCGGAAGTGAGCGTCCGGTTGGAAAAGGAAGAGGTGAGAGACGATGTCCCGAACGCCATCGCGTCCGTAACGGTCACCTTGCAAGGGGAACGGGCGCCGGAAGCCGGAGCGGCCGGCGACGAGATCGGGCCGGTCGAGGAGATCGCCCCCGTCATCGTCGATGTCGATGTGGAATCCGAAGAGAAGGTGTCCGGAAGCCCGGACGGCTCTGACCCGCTCGAAGCCGAACCGGAAGCGGAAGCGGCCTGGGCGCCGGCCGGACCGGCGGCGGCGAAATCGATTCGCAGCGTGCTGGAGTCTGGTTGGGGGGTCCTTCCGGATCAGGTGTACGTGCGGGTGCCGTCAGACTCCGGGGCTCGCTGATCCTGCGGGCGAAAGGCGGCGGCAAGTCGGCAATTCGGCTATTCGGCAAATCGGAACCGCGCCGACACGTCCGCTAATTCAAGGTGGGGGAGGGATGAAGGTGGCCAAATGGCTGGAAGGGCTGGAAGCGCTGGTGGGCGGCGGTCCGGGCGGCCCGAAACGGGTCCGGACGTTTCGCTGGCTGCTCGTCATCGGCGGCATCGGCGCGGCGCTCATGCTTCTGAGCTCGTTCCTGAATGTCAAGCAGGTGGAACCGGTGGCGGATCAGCCCCCTTCGGCCTCCGACGACGAAGCGGCATGGGCTGCGCGGAACGATGCCGAGACGCCGTTCGAAGCGATCGAGCGCCCGCTGGAAAATCGGATCAAGGAGATTCTGGAGAAAATCGTCGGGGTCGGAACGGTCGATGTGCTCGTCACGATCGATTCCACGGAGGAAGTGGTTTACGAAAAAAATGAAAATTTTTCGCAGCAGGTCACGGACGAAAACGACAAAAACGGGGGGCGCCGCCACATCACTTCGGTAACCCGGGACGGCCAGGTCGTCATTTACGAGGAATCCGGCGATCAGCAGCCGGTCGTGACGAAGAAGATCAAGCCGAAAATCCGGGGCATTCTGATCGTCGCCAGAGGAGCCGAAGATGCCACGGTACGCAGACTGATTCTGGATGCGGTGCAGAAAGGCATCCGCGTCCCGGTCAACAGCATTTCGGTCGTACCGAGAAAACAGCAGTGAGTTCGCAGAAACGGTTTTCGATATCGCCAAGGCAAAATGAAATGGGAGGGTGTTCAAATGAATTCGAAAAAGCAAACGGTCTGGCTTGTGTCGATGTTAAGCTTGATGGTCGTGCTGTCGGCGTATTATCTGTTTACGGAGGACGTCAAAACGCCTGATCTGCTGACGGACAATACGCAAACCGGGCAAAACGGCGACGCTGCCGAAGCCGGCGGCATTGTCGTCGACGAGGTCGGACGCGAGGGCGCCGCAGAGGACACCGGTACGGACGGGCTGAGCGATGCGGACCGGGAAGTGCTGGAGCGGCTCGACGCGCAGGGGATGATCGCAGGCAGCGTATTCGACGATATGCAGTACAAGCGGGAGCAAAACTTTATAACCCAATATGATAAACTGATGGCGACGATCAACGATTCGAAATCGAGCGACGACGAAGCGGCCGCCAAAGCGGCCGAAGAGCTTAACGAGCTCGAGGACAAATACGCGAAAATAACCGACATCGAAACGAACTTGCAGCAGCAGTACAATATGGCGGTCGTGACCGAAGAGAACGATCGTTACAAAGTCGTCGTGCAAAGCGAAAATCTGGACCGAAGCCAGGCAGTCGGCATCGTGGAGCTTGTCATGAACGAAATGGATGTCGAGCCGCACCAGATCACCGTGCAATATGTGCCCTAACCGCATCGCAGCTGCCGCTTGCGCGGCTTTCGACCTCTGCCCGGTCTTGCGCCGGGCAGAGTTTTTTTGCAGCCGCACCCGACAGCTTTTCCAAAAAATGATTCGTGTTCTTCCCGGATTATGATATAATACATTCGTTATGCTGCGGTATGCCTAAATATTTGGCCCGCGCAAATCGGGGCCGACCGCTTACCCTGCTGTTTTGCTTTGGATTATGGTAAGGAGTGAAGCTGCTCTATGTTCAAATTGAGTGAAATTAAAGAGTTGATAAAGCTGCTCGACCAAACCTCCGTTCAGGAGCTGGAAATTGAAAATGACGGCGCTCGCCTGCTCATCCGCAAGCCCGGCAAGACCGAGGTGGTGAACGTGCATACGCCGCAAATCGCGCCCGCTTACGCGGTTCCGGCGGCTCCTCAGGCCGCGCCGAGCGCGCCGGCAGCGCAGCCGGAACCGGCGAAGCCGGCCGATGCCGGCACCGGTTCCGACGCCGGACTGCACCGCATCGTTTCGCCGATGGTCGGGACGTTTTATCGCGCGCCGTCTCCGGACGCTCCGCCTTTCGTCAATGTCGGGGACCGCGTGACGGAGAAGACGGTCGTATGCATCCTCGAAGCGATGAAACTGATGAACGAGCTGGAAGCCGAAGTGCGCGGCGAAATCGTCGAGATTCTGGTAGAGAACGGACAGCTGGTAGAGTTCGGGCAACCTTTGTTCCTGGTTAAGCCCGAGTGACCGTCCGCCTTGCGGCGCGATTAACCCAGTTGAAAGGAGCTCCGACGTTGAAATTTCAAAAAATATTGATCGCCAACCGCGGGGAGATTGCAGTTCGCATCATTCGCGCCTGCCGCGAAATGGGCATCGCGACGGTGGCCGTCTATTCCGAAGCCGATCGCGAGTCGCTGCACGTCAGGCTTGCGGATGAAGCGTATTGCATCGGACCGACGGCATCGAAGGACAGTTACTTGAATTTGACCAACATTATGAGCGTCGCGACGCTGACCGGCTGCGACGCCATTCATCCCGGCTACGGCTTTTTGGCGGAGAACGCCGATTTTGCGGAAATTTGCGAGTCCTGCAATATCGCCTTTATCGGCCCTTCGCCGGAAGCGATCAGCAAGATGGGGGACAAGTCGGTTGCCAAGCAAACGATGAAAGAGGCCGACGTTCCGGTCATTCCGGGTTCCGACGGGCTTGTGGAAGACGTCGACGAAGCGGTTCGCATCGCCCGCGAGATCGGCTATCCGGTTATTATAAAGGCGACGGCCGGCGGCGGAGGCAAAGGCATCCGCATCGTCGAGAACGAGGAAGAGCTTATTCAGCAAATGACGGCCGCCCGGCAGGAAGCGGAGAAAGCTTTCGGCAACGCCGGGATTTATCTGGAGAAATATTTGACGGGCATGAAGCATGTGGAAGTACAAATTATGGCGGACAAGCACGGCAACGTCGTCCATCTGTTCGAGCGGGATTGCTCGATTCAGCGCCGGCGCCAGAAGCTTGTGGAGGAAGCGCCCTGCCCCGTTATGACTGACGGGTTGCGCGAGCGCATGGGGCAGGCTGCCGTCAGAGCCGCCAGAGCCGTCAATTATTCCGGGGCCGGAACGCTCGAGTTTTTGCTCGGTCCGGACGGAAACTTTTATTTCATGGAGATGAATACGCGCATTCAGGTCGAGCATCCGGTTACGGAAATGATTACGAACGTCGACCTGATCCGCGAGATGATCGCCGTCGCCGAAGGGCGCCCGCTGTCGTTCCGGCAGGAGGACATCGCCATTAACGGCTGGTCGATCGAATGCCGGATCAATGCGGAAGACCCGGACCGGAATTTCATGCCTTCCGCGGGCCAGATCCAGTTTTATTTGCCGCCTGGCGGGCCGGGAGTCCGGGTCGACAGCGGCGCTTATCCGGGATATGTCATTTCGCCGCATTACGATTCGATGATCGCCAAGCTGATCGTATGGGGGCCGACCCGCGAGGAAGCGATCGCCCGCATGAAACGGGCCTTGGGAGAGTTTGCCGTCGACGGCATCCGGACGACGATTCCTTTCCATATGAAGCTGATGAATCATCCGAAGTTCAGGGAAGGGCGCTTCGATATCAAGTTTCTCGAAGAGCACGATCTCGACGAGCTGCCTGACGAAGACGAAATCGTTCCGGATCGGTAAGCGCCGTTTGTCATATTTCTCACCAAATGTTATAGTATAAAAATAAGAAGCGGATAAGCCCTGGCCGCGAGCCGGGGCAAAATCGCGACTAGTGGGAGGTGTTTGCGAAGTGAGCACGATTTTAGCGGCGGATTACGAGAAAACGGACATCGGCAGCATTCAGATCGCCCCCGAAGTTATTGCGGTTATTGCAGGTTTAGCGACGATTGAAGTGGAAGGCGTTGCCGGGATGAGCGGAGGCCTGGCCGGCGGCATCGCGGAACTGCTCGGACGGAAAAATCTGTCCAAAGGGGTCAAAGTTGAAGTCGGCCAGCGCGAAGCGGCGGTAGACGTTTCCATTATCGTGGAATACGGGCAGCGGATACCGGAAATCGCTGCGGACATCCAGCGGAATGTCAAGCGCTCCATCGAGACGATGACCGGACTGAATGTCGTAGAAGTGAACGTACATATTCATGATGTTCATTTTAAGCCAGCTGACAAGCCGGAAGAAGAAGATTCCGCCCAACGGGTGAAATAACGATAGCATTCGCAAGTTCCCCCTCGTGATGGGCATGCCGCTCGGCGCAAGGGGGATTTTTATTCTGTTTGCCAGAGGAGGAGACGATTGAGTGGCCCAAATCTTGGACAGGCTCCTGCTTTTTTTATACAGTTTGGTTGTCGGCATGTTGGCTGCCGTACTGTTTGCCGCCGGAATCGGCTGGATTCCTGAAGCGGTCTCGGAACGTTTCGTCGATCAGTTATACACGCGCGGATGGCTGCAGCTGACCGTCGTGATCGCCGCCGCAGTAACTTTTATTGTAAGCTTCCGGCTGTTCTACGTATCGCTGCGCCGGAGCGGACCGACCGCTTCCTCGATCGACCAGCGGACCGAATACGGCGATATTCGCATTTCGCTCGAAACGGTGGAGAATATCGCGCTCAAAGCTGCCGCCCGGCATCGGGGCGTTAAAGATCTGAAAGCCCGCATCCGCTTTAACGAAGCGGGACTCGATATCGTGCTGCGGGCGGTCGTGGACGGCGAAACCCCGATTCCGGTGTTGACGGAAGATATGCAGAAAGCCGTTAAGGAGCATGTGGAAGAGGTGACCGGAATTCCGGTAGCCGGCGTCGGTGTCTTCGTGGCGAACGTCATCCAGTCGGGCGCGTTCAAAAGTCGCGTAGAATAGAGGTGATGGGCCCATGTGGAAGGAATGGTGGTCATCCGGCAGCGGACGCATCATCGGCGTCACGGCAGGGATCTTTTTCGGGTTTTTGTATTTGTTCGTAGGTTTTTGGGACATGCTGTTTTTTGCGCTGCTCGTCTTTATCGGATATGTTGTGGGCAAACAGAAGGATACGGACAGCGGACCGCTTCTTCCGTGGCGGCGGTTAAGCGAATGGGTCATGGACAGGTGGCGCCCGTTCAGATAATCCTGTGGTCTCCTCCGTACTCCGGACGCCGGAATGCCGGCATTTTTCGGGGCAGGGAGGAGATCATAGGTTTTTTTAGGGATGTCGTTCAGCAGCAAAAGATAAAGTAGAAGCGTCGTTCTATAGTCCTATAGCCCAGACGACGATCAGGAGGTTCCATGAAACGTAGGTTAGCACGCGAAATTGCGGTACAAAGCCTGTACCAGATGGAAATGAACGAAGTGTCCGGCGCGGAAGCGGTCGATATGCTTATGGAAGAAATGCGCGAAGAGAACGAGATCGGCGCGGATCCGGCGGAAGCGGACAAAACGGAAGCGTTCGCGCGGGAGCTTGTGGCCGGCGTGTTTGAGCGGAAAGCCGCGATTGACCGTCTTCTTCAGGAGGCGCTGACCGGCTGGCAAGTGGACAGGCTGTCCCGCGTCGACCGCCAGATTTTGAGGCTGGCATGTTATGAGATGGTGTTCCGCGACGATGTTCCGCCCAAGGCGGCGATCAACGAGGCGATCGAACTGGCCAAACATTTCGGAACGGACGAGTCGGGGAAATTCGTCAACGGCGTGCTTGGCCGATTGATCCAAAGCTTGGACCGTTATCGGAACGAACGATAGCCAAAGGCTTATTCGCCCGCAGCGGATTGCGGAAGGCAAGGAAAGGAGAAAATGAAAATGAGCGCGCAGCGTATTGATGGGAAACAAATCTCGGAAAGTATACGGAAGGAACTCGCCCGTGAGGCCGAACAGCTGAAATCGCAAGGCATCGTGCCGGGCCTCGCGGTCGTGCTGGTCGGCGAAGATCCGGCATCGAAAGTGTATGTCGGCAGCAAAGAGAAGGCATGCCACCAGCTCGGCTTCTATTCGGAAGTTCATCGGCTGCCCGAATCGACCACGCAGGAGGAGCTGCTGGCGCTGATCGACCGGCTCAATGCGCAGCCGACGGTTCACGGCATATTGGTGCAGCTGCCGTTGCCGCGCCATATTGACGAGAAGGCGGTCATTGACGCGATTGCGCCCGAGAAGGATGTGGACGGCTTCCATCCGATCAGCGTCGGCAATCTTGTCATCGGCGACGACAGCCTGCTGCCGTGCACGCCCGCCGGCGTAATCGAGCTGATCAAGCGCAGCGGCGTCGAAATTGCCGGGAAGCACGCGGTCGTTATCGGCCGCAGCAACATTGTCGGCAAGCCGGTCGCCATGCTTCTGCTCCGCGAAAATGCGACCGTAACGATCTGTCATTCGCGGACGGCCGATTTGCCGGCGATTGCGCGGCAGGCCGATATTCTCGTCGTGGCGATCGGACGCCCGAAGGCGATTCGGAGAGATTGCGTCAAGCCGGGCGCCGTCGTCATCGACGTCGGCGTGAACCGGCTCCCGGACGGCAAGCTGGCCGGCGATGTCGATTACGACGATTGTCTCGACGTCGCCGGGGCCATAACGCCCGTACCCGGAGGCGTGGGACCGATGACGATTACGATGCTGATGAAAAATACGCTCGAAGCGGCCAAGCGGATCGGCCGGTAGCGGCGTCCGGAAATGGAGGGAGTGACGCCGATGGCGGAGCAGCCCCGCATCTATTCCATCAAGGAAATCAACCGCTATATCGGAATGAAGCTGGAGTCCGACAATTTGCTGAACGATGTCTGGCTAAGGGGCGAAATTTCGAATTTCACCCACCATTCCAGCGGACATATGTATTTTACGCTAAAGGACAAGGACAGCCGGCTGAAATGCATCATGTTCGCCTCTCACAACAGACGGCTGCCGTTTATTCCCCGCGAAGGGACGAAAGTTATCGCGCGCGGCAACGTGTCGGTGTATGAGCGCGACGGCACTTATCAATTTTATGCGACCCAGATGCAGCCCGACGGCATCGGCAGCCTGTATCTGGCCTTCGAGCAGCTGAAGAAGCGGCTCGAAGCGGAAGGATTGTTTCACCCGTCGCGGAAGCGTCCGATTCCCCGTTTTCCGAAGGCGGTCGGCGTCATCACGTCGGCCACCGGGGCGGCCGTCCGGGACATTCTGATTACGCTCGGACGCAGGCATCCGTCGGTGCCGGTCGTCCTGTATCCGGCGATCGTACAGGGCCGCCAGGCGGCGCCGGACATCGTCCGCGCGATCGAAACGATGAACCGCTACGGCGAAGTGGACGTACTGATCGTAGGGCGCGGCGGCGGATCGCTCGAAGAGCTGTGGGCGTTCAATGAGGAATCGGTCGCCCGCAGCATCGCCGCTTCGAAAATTCCGGTCATTTCCGCCGTCGGACATGAGACCGATTTCACCATCGCCGACTTCGTCGCGGATCTCCGCGCGCCGACGCCGACCGCCGCCGCGGAGCTGGCCGTTCCTCATGTGGAAGAACTGAAGGCACAGCTCGAGCAGCTCCGACAGCGATTGCGGCAGGCGCTTAGGATGTCGCTGCGGAGCAAGCGGGAAAGACTGCTGCGGGTGAGACGATCGCCGTTCTTCCTTCATCCGCGCAAATATTTGCTGGAGCAAGCGGAACGGCTCGACCGTCTGACGGACAAGCTGACGCTGCGTACGACGCGTCTTGTCGAACGGCAACGCGAGCGGCTTACCCGGCTGGAGACCGCGCTCGCTGTCCGCCATCCCGGCCAGCGGGCGGCGCTTGCGGCGAGCCGGCGGACGGAGATGTCGAGAAGGCTGGAGCAGGCGATGCAAGCGCTGCTGCGCAGCAAGCGGGTGCAGCTGGCCGGAACGGTCCGGCACCTGGACGCTCTCAGTCCTCTGAAGGTGATGTCCCGCGGATACAGCCTCGTCTACGACGAGCGGGAGCGAACGCTGATCAAATCGATCCGCCAGGTTCAGCCGGGCGATATGGTGAAGGTGAAGCTTGCCGACGGTCATTTGGACTGCCATGTATGGGGAATGGGAGGAGAGTTGCCGGATGGAGACGGAGAACAATAAAGGGCAAGAACTGACATTCGAACAAGCGATGGAGCGGCTCGAAGCGATTGTGGAGCGTCTGGAAAATGGCGACGTTCCGCTCGAGACCGCCATCGATTTGTTTCAGGAAGGAATGCGGCTTTCGCAGCTGTGCGGAGGCAAGCTGGAGCAGGTCGAGCGTAAGATCGAAATGTTGATTGAAACGGAGCAAGGTTTCGTCAAGAAGCCGTTCGTTCCGGTGAATGATGACAAAGGGGATTGAAAGGTTGAAGGAGCAGCATAAACCGTTGCAGCAATATTTGGCGGAACAGGCTGGACGCATTGAAGATGCGCTGAAAACGGCGATTCCGGCAAATTGGGACGTACCGGACAAACTGAAAGACGCGATGATGTATTCGATCGAAGCCGGAGGCAAGCGGTTGCGTCCGGTTTTGGTATTGGCGGCGGCCGAAGCGGTGAAAGGCGATGCGCAAGCTTCGGCGTACGCGCTGCCTGTTGCCTGCGCGGTCGAAATGGTCCATACTTATTCGCTCGTTCATGACGATTTGCCGGCGATGGATAACGACGATTACCGCCGCGGCAAGCTGACCAATCATAAAGTATTCGGGGAAGCGATGGCCATTCTGGCCGGCGACGGCTTGCTGACGCACGCTTTTTACGTAGCGGCTCAGGCGACACGCCAGCATGGCGTACCGGCGGAAACGACGCTCGCCGTTATCGAAGATTTGGCCCGGCTGGCCGGCTTACCCGGCATGGTCGGCGGTCAGGCCGCAGACGTTCTGGGCGAGCAGGGCGTCACGTCGGCGGAGGAACTCCGAAGCATCCATCTGCGCAAAACGAGCGCGCTGATCTCGTTCTCGCTTGTCGCCGGAGGCAGAATCGGCGGCGCGGACGATAGGCAGCTCGACGCTCTTTCCCTGTTCGGGCGCAACATCGGACTTGCCTTCCAGATTCAGGACGATATTCTCGATCTGATCGGCGATGAGCAGAAGCTGGGGAAAAAAGTGCAGAGTGACCTCAGGCAGAACAAGGTGACGTACCCGTACTTGCTCGGCATGGATGAAAGCCGCAAGGAAATGGCCCGGCTGACCGCGGAAGCGAAGGAAGCGCTGGCCCGGGCCGGACTGGCCGATCCCGGACGTCTGCTGGAAATTGCCGATTATTTGATGGGACGCGACCGGTAAGCAAGACGCGGGCCGAAAAAATACGGACGTTTGGGATACGCTGCATGCGTATGATATAATATGGGAAGTATTTTAGACGTAATGGACGGCGGCCAGCCGCGGTCACGAAAGCGAGGAAGGTAATGTGCTGCTTGATAGGATCAACGAACCTCAAGACCTGAAAGCCTTGTCTGTAGCCGAACTGGAACAGCTAGCCGGTGAGATCCGTCATTTCCTCATTGAGAAGCTTTCCGTTACGGGCGGCCATCTGGCTCCTAACCTTGGCGTTGTGGAACTGACCTTAGCCTTGCATTATTTGTATGACAGCCCGACGGACAAATTGATATTCGATGTCGGGCACCAATCTTACGTGCATAAAATTTTGACCGGACGCAAGGATAAATTCAATACGCTGCGCCAGTACAAAGGGTTGTGCGGCTTTGTCAAACGGGCCGAAAGCGAGCATGATGTCTGGGAAGCGGGGCATAGCAGCACATCGTTGTCGGCCGCCATGGGGATGGCGATGGCCCGCGATTTGAAAGGCGACAAGAACAAGGTCATAGCGGTCATCGGCGACGGCGCCCTGACCGGAGGAATGGCGCTGGAGGCGCTGAACCATATCGGCCACGAGAAGCCGAACCTGATCGTGATTTTGAACGATAACGAGATGTCGATCGCGCCGAATGTCGGGGCCCTGCACCATTATTTGAGCAGGATCCGGACCGACCGCCATTATCAGAAGGCGAAGGATGAGCTGCAAAATCTGCTGAACAAAATTCCGGCGATCGGCGGCAAGCTGGCGAAGACGGCGGAACGGTTCAAAGACAGCCTGAAATATTTGCTCGTCAGCGGCATTTTGTTCGAGCAATTGGGGCTGACGTATTTCGGACCGGTCGACGGTCACGACGTCGAACAATTGATCGACATCCTCAAGCAGGCCGGATCGATTCAGGGTCCCGTGCTCATTCATGTCGTCACCGTCAAAGGCAAAGGCTATTCGCCGGCCGAAGCCGATTCCTTCAAGTGGCACGGGATTACGCCGTACAAGATCGAATCGGGCCAGGTGCTGAAGGCGGTCGGACCGCCGATGTATACGGAAGTGTTCGGGCAGACGCTGATCGAGCTGGCGGAGCGGGACGATCGAATCGTGGCGATAACGCCGGCCATGCCGGGCGGATCGGGGCTGCTCGAATTTGCCAAACGGTTCCCCGGACGCATGATCGACGTCGGCATTGCGGAACAGCATGCGGCCACGATGTCCGCCGCGCTGGCGATGGAAGGGATGAAGCCGGTTTTCGCCGTCTATTCCACATTCCTTCAACGGGCTTACGACCAGGTGGTGCACGATATTTGCCGGCAAAATCTGAACGTCATTTTCGCCATCGACCGAGCCGGCTTCGTCGGTCCGGACGGAGAGACGCATCAGGGCGTTTACGATATCGCCTTTCTCCGCCATATTCCGAATATGGTGCTGATGATGCCGAAGGACGAGAACGAGCTGCGCAACATGATGAAGACAGCTGTCGAATATAACGACGGCCCGATCGCGATCCGGTATCCGCGGATCAACGCCGTCGGCGTGCCGGTGGAACCGGAGATGCGGACAATACCGATCGGCACGTGGGAGACGGTCCGCGAAGGCGATTCGGCGGTCATCGTCGCCATCGGACCGATGATTGCGGTCGCCGAGGAAGCGGCGGATCTGCTGAAGCGCGAAGGATTGAATGTGCGAATCGTCAATGCGCGGTTCATCAAACCGCTGGACGGCAAGATGCTGATGCGGTTGGCGGACGAAGGATTGCCGATCGTCGTCATGGAAGAAAGCTCGGAGCTTGGCGGCCTCGGCAGCGCGATTATGGAGTATTATGCGCTTCAGGGAAGGGACGGCGTGACGATTCGTCTTATGGGCGTTCCCGATCGCTTCATCGAGCACGGTTCCATCAAGGAGCAGCGCATTGAGGCGGGATTGACGGCCGAACGCTGCGCGGCGACGGTGGCCGGCATGCTTCGCCAGGGCCGGAAGTGGGCGACCGGGCAGCGATGAGCGCAGCGAAAGAACGGATTGACGTGCTCCTTGTGGAGCGCGGTTATTACGAAAGCCGGGAGAAGGCGAAAGCGGCGCTGATGGCGGGGCTCGTGCTCGTAAATGGCGAACGGGTCGAGAAGGGCGGGACGAAGGTGCCGCGATCGGCCGCCATTCAGGTGAAAGGGGCGCCGCATCCTTATGTCAGCCGCGGCGGTCTCAAGCTGGAGAAAGCGATCCGGACATTCGGCATATCGCTGGCGGGACGCGTCATGATCGACATCGGCGCGTCGACCGGCGGCTTTACCGACTGCGCCCTGCAGCACGGGGCCGCGCTCGTATATGCCGTCGATGTCGGCTACAACCAGCTTGACTGGTCGCTTCGGCAGCATCCGCAAGTGCGCGTCATGGAGCGGACCAATTTCCGTTATATGCAGCCGGGCGATCTGGACGGTCCCGCCCCGGACGCCGCTTCCATAGACGTTTCGTTTATATCGTTGAAGCTGATTTTACCGGCATTGGCCGGATTGATTAAGCCTGGGGGAACCGTAGTCGCGCTAATTAAACCGCAATTCGAAGCCGGACGGGAAAAAGTCGGGAAGCAGGGCGTAGTGCGCGATCCTGCCGTGCATGAGGAAGTGATTGCGGGCGTCGCCGAATTCGCGGCGGAGAAGGGATTCGCCCTCCGCGGACTTACCTATTCGCCCATTACGGGAGGCGAGGGCAATATCGAGTTTCTCGCGTACTGGACATTCGAGGGCGAGCCGCAAAGCTTGCCCGTTACGGCGAATGAAATCCGTTCGCTTGTCAGCGAAGCGGCGCATGCGTTCAGTCCGGGCAAATCGACAGGTTAAAATATTTACGATTATCCGCTGCATGGCCTCCGAGGAGGGGACAGGGCAGCTTTTCTTTTTGTATGGTTAAACTTGGACGAGTACTTTACAGGACGATTCCGTTTTGTTAAACTGAAGGAAACCAAACAAGCGTTCGCCTTTTTGCGATGTTTCGATGAGAGAAACGCCGGCTTTCCAGGCGGAGCGAAGACGTTCGCGTATGAAGCGTTCGCTTATGAAAAAAAGGAGATTGTCTCCCGCTTCTCGAACCTAATAGGCAGAAGCCTTTCAGGGAGGGGTTCGGATGGGAGTGTACGGAGACTGGATTGTGATGGTGCTTGCCGGCGGTCTGATCGCGATCTGGATTTACCGCGGCTTGTATCGATGGCTCCATTCGCCGCCCGCCGCCAGAAGACTGGTGCTGGGGGAAGGCGCCGAGATCCTCGCGGACGACGAGAACGTACAGCTGCTGGAGCGGCACGGTTATCAGGTCATCTCCGGGAAGCACCGCGTTCCGTTGCATATCGAAGTCGACGGGGCGCCGATGGAAAGCCGGCTTTACATTGATTATATAGCCGAGCAGGACGGCAAGACTTATATTGTCAAGACGGCGCGCGACCGGATGCCGATCGACTGGACCGGAAGCGGTTTGCGGGATCGCCTGCTCGTCTATGCGCTGCTTTTGCCGGAATGCGAAGGCGTTTTATATACCGATGCGAAGGAAGGTACGGTCAGAGTTGTAACGTTCGCATGGAACGAATAATGTCGGAACGGGAGGGTGTCATGAAAGGACTAAGGCAAATTAAAATAAGGGAAATTATTACGAATCAGGAGATCGAGACACAGGACGAGCTTGTCGAAGCGCTGCGCGAGTCAGGGCTTCAAGTGACGCAAGCGACCGTTTCGAGAGATATTAAGGAGATGCAACTGATTAAAGTTCCGGCCGGAGACGGGAAGTACAAATATTCGCTACCGCAGGAACAAAAATTCCATCCTGTGCACAAGCTGCGCAGGGCGCTGCTGGATCATTTCGTTCATATCGATAAGACAGACAATCTGATCGTGATGAAATGTTTGCCCGGGACGGCCAACGCCATCGGCGTTCTGATCGACAGCATGGAGTGGCCCGAAGTGATGGGCACGATTTGCGGCGACGATACGATACTGATTATATGCCGTTCCGGGGAACACAGCACAACGATTGTCGACCGGATGCTCGGTCTGCTCAATCCGTAAAAGTTAACCGGCAAGCTTGCAAAAGGGGAGGAAAACCGATTATGTTGCGCGAATTGTCGATACGGAATCTTGCGGTCATTGAAAACGTTAACGTTTCGTTTCGCAACGGTTTTCATGTCATGACCGGCGAGACGGGAGCCGGGAAATCGATGCTGATCGATGCGCTGTCGCTTGTCGCAGGGGGACGCGGCGGCGCGGATATCGTTCGTCACGGTTGTGACAAGGCGGTCATCGAATGTCAGTTTGACATGCCCGAAGGCCATCCCGTATGGGAAACGATGCGTCATTTCGGGCTCGACGCTTCCCCTGAAGAGCCGATCGTCATTCGCCGGGAAATTACCGTCCACGGCAAAAGCGCATGCCGGGTGAACGGTCAGCTGGTCAATCTCTCCATGCTGAAGGAGATCGGGGAATATCTTATCAATATACACGGCCAGCATGAATATCAATCGCTGCTAAAGACGGAGCGGCATCTGGAATGGCTCGACCTGTACGGCGGCAAGAAGCTTGCGGCTCAGAAGCAGGCTTACCGCAACGTTTATCAACAATACGTCGGCGTGCGCGCCGCCTTGAAGCAATTGGAAGCATCGACTCGGCAAAATATGCGCATGATGGACTTATACCGATTCCAAATCGAGGAGATCGAAACCGCCAAACCGGTCGTCGGAGAAGATGAAAGTCTGGCTGAAGAAAAGCGGAAGCTCGCGCATGCGGAGAAGCGGAAACTCAGCGCGGAAGCGGCGTATGATGCCATCATGTCCGGTGGGCTTGACGCGATCGGCGATGCGATTGCCAAGCTGGAATCGATCCGCACTTATGATCCCAATATCGTCGGTCCGCTGCTCGATCAGCTCCAGACCGCTTATTATCAGGCGGAAGACGCTGCATTCCAATTGCGGGATTACAAAGACGGCATCGAGTCGGACGCCGAGCGTCTCGCTTACATCGATGACAGACTCAATCTGATATCCGGCTTGAAACGAAAATACGGCGATTCGATACCGGACATCCTGGCTTACCTGGATAAAATTCGAAACGAACTGGATCAAATTGAAAACCGGGAAGAGCATTTGGACAAGCTTGTCAAGCAGGAAGCGATGCTTTATGAAGAAGCCGTCAAGCTCGGACGTAAGCTGAGCGAGATGCGCTCGGCCGCGGCCGACAAGCTCTCTTCCGCGGTCGAACAAGAGCTCAAGCAGCTGCAGATGGGCAAAACGATGTTTGTGGCGAAGCTCGAGCAGACGGTATCGGACGAAGGTCCGCAGCTCGGGCCGAATGGGCTGGACGAAGCGGTGTTTCTCATTGCGCCGAATCCGGGGCAACCGCTCAAACCGCTGAACAAAATCGCTTCCGGCGGGGAGATGTCCCGCATTATGCTGGCATTGAAGAGCATCTTCGCAGAGATCGACCGCGTGCCGGTGCTCGTTTTCGACGAGGTCGATACAGGCGTTAGCGGGCGCGCCGCACAAGCGATCGCGGAGAAAATGTCCGCGCTCGCGGACCGTTGCCAAGTGTTTGCCATTACCCATTTGCCGCAGGTCGCCTGTATGGCCGACCACCATTACGAAATCATCAAGACGATGACAGGCGGACAGACGTCCACCTCCGTGCGCCCATTGGCCGGACAGACAAGGGTGGAAGAGCTGGCCCGGATGCTGGGCGGCGTGGAAGTAACCGAAAAAACAAGGCATCACGCACAGGAAATGCTTGATCTGGCGCATCGGCAAAAAGGAGCGTAATCGTAGGCATTAAGGGAATGTTTTTGCCGTCATAAAACGTGGGACGAGGGGTACCTTATAGGTACGCCATTGGCGAATAAAGCTTTATCGTCAAGCGAATGGAGGCAGAGGAGCGTGAATTGAATTGAACTCCAATCGTCGGAAACGATGGATGGGTCTTATTCTCGTTCTCTTCGTATGTATGATCGGCACCTCGTCCCCCGTACAGCATTTCGCCGCCTTTCCGGACGAAATCCGTCTGTTTACCGGCCAGATGAAACGTTTGGATTATGGTGTCCCTGTACATGCCGAAGTGACCGCCGATACCGAAACGCTGCGGATTAACGGCAAGTCCGGCAAGCAATCCGTCAATCTGAACGAGCCGTTGTCCGTTCAATCCGACAGCAGCGGCGAAGCCAGATTAAAGTTGAAATTATTTGGTAAAATTCCGTTCAAAACCGTGAAGGTCAATGTCGTCCCCGATTTGCGCATCATTCCCGGCGGGCAGACGATCGGTGTCAAAGTGAAATCGGCTGGAATTCTCGTCGTTGGCCATCATCAGGTTCGAACCGGCAATGCCAAAGTATCACCCGGAGAAGACGCCGGAATCAAGTTGGGGGATTTAATCGTCAAAATTAACGGCGCGAATATCCGGGACGTCCATAAGGTCGCCAAGCTGGTGGAAAAGGCGGGACAATCCAGGCATCCGCTAAAAGTAACGTACAAACGCGGCGGCCGTCTGCTCGAGACGGAGATTCGTCCGGCTTACGATACGGATGATCAGGCCTGGAGACTCGGTCTATACATCCGGGATTCTGCGGCGGGAGTCGGCACGCTGACTTTTTATGCGCCCGATCAAGGCGTGTACGGTGCTCTTGGCCATGTCATTACGGACATGGACACGCAAACCCCGATCGAATTAGGGGACGGACAAATTTTGCAATCCCAGGTAACTTCGATCAATAAGAGCCAAAATGGCGAACCGGGCGAGAAGCGGGCAACGATTATTAAGGAAGGCAAAGTGCTCGGCAGCATCGAACGGAATACGCCATTCGGAATTTTCGGCAAAATGAAGGAGCTGCCTTCCCACAGCTATTCCAACAAGCCGGTACCGGTCGCCTTTGCGGAAGAGGTTCAGGAAGGGCCGGCCGAAATTTTAACGGTTGTCAATGGCCAAAAGGTCGAGCGGTTTGATATTGAAATTGTACATGTAAGCAAACAAACGTCCCCGGCAACCAAAGGCATGGTCATCAAAATGACGGACAAACGATTGCTCGATAAAACCGGAGGCATCGTTCAGGGAATGTCCGGCAGCCCGATATTGCAAAACGGAAAAATGGTCGGAGCCGTTACCCATGTGTTCGTCAACGACCCGGCTTCGGGCTACGGTTGCTTCATCGAATGGATGCTTCAGGATGCAGGTATTCTGCTCAAATCCCCGAGCAAAAATCTTAAGGCGGCTTAATGCCCCTTAGGATTTTTGCCCCACGTTTTTTGTCGAATGATCCCGGAAAAGATCGGGTAGTGTAATAAATTATTAATTATAGATCATTATCCAAAAAAAATCTATAAAAAAATTTTTCGACAGAAGGAAATCCACGATCAGATGTCGAATCACAATATTCATGCAACTCAACAAGGGAAGGCGATGAAGGAACTAATCTTTTTTATTAAGGGAGGACCATGACATTGCAAAGAATCGAAGTATTGTTGGCCGACGACAACCGAGAATTCACAAATCTTTTGAGCGAGTACATCTCGGAACAGCACGATATGGTGGTAACTGGTGTAGCTTATAACGGAGAAGAAGTGCTTCGGGCGCTTGAAGAGTCCCCAAAGGCGCCTGATGTTTTGATATTGGACATCATTATGCCGCATCTTGACGGTTTGGGCGTATTGGAGCGTCTTCGTGACATGAATTTGAAGCCCGCGCCGAAAATTATTATGTTGACGGCTTTCGGACAAGAAAACATTACCCAAAAGGCTGTTCAACTTGGTGCCTCTTACTACATACTGAAGCCGTTCGACATGGAAATTTTAGCTAACCGCATCCGTCAACTGGTAGGCAATTCCGCCGTCGTGTCGCCGAATACTTACTCCAGCGTCGTGTCGACCAAATCGAATGTCGTTCCGCTTGCCAAAGGCAAAAACCTGGATGCCAACATTACGAGCATCATTCATGAAATCGGCGTTCCTGCACATATTAAAGGATATCAATATTTGCGCGAAGCGATTACGATGGTGTACAACAATATTGAAATCCTCGGCGCGATTACGAAAACGCTGTATCCCGCTATCGCCGAGAAATTCAAGACGACGCCGTCACGGGTCGAGCGTGCAATTCGGCACGCGATCGAAGTTGCCTGGACGCGCGGCAACATCGACAGCATCAGCCACCTGTTCGGTTATACGATCAACATCAGCAAGTCGAAGCCGACCAACAGCGAATTCATCGCGATGGTCGCCGACAAGCTGCGGATCGAGCATAAGGTGAGCTGAGACATTCCGCGCCGGGCTTTGGCCGGCAAGGGCTTGTCTAATACGACGCCGCCGTTTTCGTCATCCTGACGATCGGCGGTTTTTCATTCCTTTCAGGCAGAAACCGCAGTCTCCGGGACTGCGGTTTCGATTCCCTATAAAGCATCGGGACGCGAGGGACGCGATTTTTTCCGGCGAAACCGGGGGGCCACATAATTCCGCTTGCGGTCGCGGAAAAAAATCCAGCCGCCGATGAAACCGATGCCAAGAAAGAACAGGACAAAGCCGAGCAGAAACGGGAGCCAATCGAATGCCGGCTGTATCGAATCGTTCCCGAACTGGGAGAAGTAATGAAATACGGCATTTTTCATTTTTAGAAAGCCGTAACAGGCGGCGATTCCGGGAATAACGAGCAGCAATACAGCGATAAATCGCGAGATTACCATTTTCATGGCCGGACTCTCTCCTTGTTAACATGGCAAAATTAAAAAAACATCATTACTTTACTCAACTTTCGCACCTAGAA
>NZ_JBCNFP010000044.1:0-516 GCF_050481165.1 Paenibacillus cisolokensis | reverse complement strand
GGGCTTTCGAAATTTAGGATTAAATCTGTTGTGTCAACCTCGATTGGCATGATTATCGAAATGTTCAGAAAGCCCTATTTTAGAAGAATAAATAAGGAATTAGAAATGGTCGGAACGAGAGGTGCTGAAATGGATTGGCTGGATAAAAATGAAGGAACGCTAATAAAGTTACTCAGCACATTATTAATAGGTTTTGGAACGGGTTTTTTTCTGATAAATGATTATCATCAGGGATTTGAAAGTATATTGATAGGTGTATTGCTCTATGGGATATATCGAATAGGTATCAAGTTAGATCAACTGTGAAACATCTATAAAAATTATCAGTACTATCCAAAGTATTTGACGGAATGAATATTTATTGTTATCTTTTCTATATTCCCCGCCAACGCCGTTGGTTGTGGTGATTTTCAGAACGTGTATAGGCTTATCGCCATTACCTATGAAGGTAATTGTGCGGATTGAAAAGTCTCCTTAATCGGGAGACTTTTTGTCATTAACCTGAATTTCGAAAGT
>NZ_JBCNFP010000043.1:0-786 GCF_050481165.1 Paenibacillus cisolokensis | reverse complement strand
CCTAAATTTCGAAAGCCCATAAGATCAAGGCAAAACGTCGGAACAATAGGGTAAGGAAATGTAAAAATGTAGGAATTACCCATGTTCGCAAGAGAAAATTTGACTTTTGGGGTGGTCTTTCCCCCTCCCCAATGAAGGGGCAAGTCAATATTCCATGTTAATTTTTAGGAGACCTCATTCTAGTAAGGCTACTTTTGCTTCGATTCGTTTCCAAGCAATCCGCCCGGCGAAGTCCTTCATCAGCTTGAGTACTGTAGTTCGACTATGCTGAATGAGCGTCGCCGCACAATGAAAGAACTCCAGACGGAATCGGGCAATCGTATAGCCATGATGTACAGGCTCGCAGCAATCGCGTTTGAATCGCTCGAACAAATTATAAGCGAGTAGTTTAACCAGCAAATCCAGTTCGTTTGCTTTAAAATCACTTGCCGCGATACGATCGATGGAAAAGCCGTTTTTGGCTTCCTTGATATAGTTCTCCATGCAACAGCGCTGGTTGTAGAAACGCCACAAATCAATTGGCGCCCATTCCAGATTGGTGACGATGGCTTCGTACTGCCAGTCGGTCTCGAACACGATTCGGCCTTGGCCGTCTTCAAACACTTGCGCTTTGCGAATAATGGCAACGCGGCGAGCCTTTTTCCAAGAGGTTGCTTTGTAGATCATGGTAATTCCCTCGATGATCCAGTCTTCGTCGACATATCGCGTCCAATAGCGGCAGTTCCGAACTTCTTTGTCCAATCGCTGGGTCCATTTCAGCTTACCGACATAACCGATTCCTTTGTT
>NZ_JBCNFP010000042.1:0-25096 GCF_050481165.1 Paenibacillus cisolokensis | reverse complement strand
TAACATAGAATTCGCCCGGTCCGCCGCCCGACCGCGCACTTTGCCCGTATCCCCGTTATGAGCGGCGATCTCGGGTCCGGTTCGCATCTTTAAGAAAAACGCCTGACGGCGTCCTTTAAGTTCGTGCATCTCCGTTCATACGTACCAAAGTAAGCTGGGGTATGGGGATCTTCCCCTGTCCCCAGTCTACTTTTTCACATCAATTATCCTGTATTCGTAGCCATGAACTCCTTTGTAATATTCCGGATACATCGCTCCGCCGCATTCTTCACAACGAAATTGCGGAGGTACGGTCGGATCTCCATCATCCATGACATCGAAATTCCGTACGACTTGCAGCGGAATCTCTTCTTCGCTGCTGCATTGCAAACAAATGTATTTTATCGTTTCTTTGCTACGCAGCCCGCTCTGCGGCTTTTTCTTTTTCTTGACCGCCTTTCGTTTCCTGGACACCGGTGACATCCCGAATCATCCTTTCCAGACATGCCTTTGAGGTGGAGCACACCGCGTACTTCACCTTCAATTGCCCATCCTCAAGGCAAGCTTCTCCCTTGTATTCGTAATAACTTTCGCATTTCGGGCAACATGGCGGTTTCCCCGTCTGCTCCTGGACCCTTTCGCTCCACGTTCTGCGTTTCAATATCCGCTTTGCCTTGACGATCCATCTTCTCGCCGCTTTTTGCCACTCGCTGACTCTCTTCTTGCACAGACTCTTGATCCGCCGCGAGTAAACCCCATAGTAACGAATTGTCTTGAAGTTTTCATTCGGGATATGCCGGATCAGCCTTCCGATGAATTCTTCCACCGGGATCGTCTCCGTTTTCTCCTCCCCATCCGTCTTATCCCGATAACGAAAGGTCACCGTTTCCCCGTCATACGCTTCGATCCGGCTCACCGCGATCGCCGGTCTTCTCATGTATCGCCCGATATATCCGAGCTGCCGCTTGACGTTCCCTTTCTGTTTCGGGGCATACACATAGAACCCTTCCCCATTTTCGGAGTAGGCTTTTTGCAAACGGGATTGTACTTGCTTTTTCTCTCGGACGCTTAACTTCCGGCGAATCAGCTTTAACACCACGGTCTGCCATTGTTTACGCAGCATCTCGAACGGCACAAAGTCATACGTTTTCCATTCCCCGTTCTTCTTCATTCCGCCCATGGTCACCAGCATATGGACATGGGGATTGAATTTCATCCGTGCCCCAAACGTATGCAACCCCGCGATGATCCCTGGGGTTACCTTATGTTTCTTCTCGAAATACGCCTTGACCACTCGAACCGCTTCATCCATAAACGCTTTCAGCAGTTTTCCCCGATGAAGCAGAAACACTTCTCGCAACCGTTCATCGATCGTGAAGACGACGTGGCGATGGTTCACCTGGAATACGTCTTGTTCCAGAAGCCGCGCCCATTCTTCCGTCTCTCCGCATGAACAGGTCGTACAGAATCTTCCCTTGCACCGATACGGAACAAGCCGCAAGTCGTGGCATCCTTCACAGACCAGCAGCTTAAAACCGTTTCGGGGATCTCCGCATTTGCGAAACTTCTCCACTTCTTTTAGCACATTAGGACGAAGCTTGCCCTTATGCTTCGCAACAAACCGTTCCCAATGTCCATGTTCATCAAAGAAGATTCGTTTTAGCACGTTCGTCTCCATATCCTCACCTTACCAAAAACAACAACGAGGCGGAAGACCTGCCACTACCCGAAAATGTTATAAATTCTATAATGTCAAAAAAATCCCTTGCGTAACAAGGGATTTCGGTGTTTTGGTTATGGTGCGGTAGAGAGGACTCGAACCTCCACGGGCGTACGCCCACTACCCCCTCAAGATAGCGTGTCTGCCATTCCACCACTACCGCACATTTATAAGCTGTTGCCCCTTCGCCAACCACATTTGCTTCATTATAATATGAAGCAAAATGGTGAGCCATGAAGGACTCGAACCTTCGACACCCTGATTAAAAGTCAGGTGCTCTACCAACTGAGCTAATGGCTCATGATGTATATCAGGCTGAAACCACATGTCAGTTGGAGGAGTTCATGGTGACCCGTAGGGGATTCGAACCCCTGTTACCTCCGTGAAAGGGAGGTGTCTTAACCCCTTGACCAACGGGCCACATTTCCTTCAATCTACACTGATTTTTTGTGGCAACACAAAAGATTATAGCAAATCGATTTCGGGATGACAAGCCCTTTCTCAAAAATTTTTTTCTGTTTTTTTGTTTATGTCAGATACGACAGAAATACGGTTGCAGTGCTGAAATAAACGGTCAACGAGAACAAATCGTTCAACGTGGTAATAAGCGGTCCCGAAGCAACCGCCGGGTCCACTTTCAACCGATGTAAAAGTAACGGGATGACCGTGCCGGCCATCGTCCCGATAATGATGGTCAAAAAGAGCGAAATGCCGACAACGAGACCGAATACCGCGCTGGCCTGCCACCAGCCGGCCACGACGGCAATGCCCGTCCCGCATACCGCGCCGATCAGCAGTCCGACCGACAGTTCCCGCCAGAGCAGCCGCACGATCGTCGTCCGGCCGATCTGCTTTTGCGCGGTCAACCCTCTGACGACGACGGCAAGCGATTGCGTCCCCGTATTGCCCGTCATGCCGGCAATCATAGGCATGAAGAAGGTGAGCGCCACAACTTGATCGAGCGTTCGCTCGAACCGGCTGATGATGCCGCCCGATACGAGGCCCAGGACAAGCAGCATGAGCAGCCAGGGAAGACGGCGCCGCGCCGCCGTCAGCGGCGCGGTGCGGAAATCGATCGTCTTGTCCGATGCCGACAGCTTGTTGATGTCCTCGTTCGCTTCCTCGCGCAGCACGTCGATGACATCGTCGACCGTCACAATGCCGATCAGACGATTTTCACGATCGACGACCGGAACCGATAACAAGTCGTAATCTTCAAATAACATGGCCACTTCTTCCTGGTCCATGTCCACCGGTACGGATACGACCTTTTCCTGCATTAAATCGGCTACGCGCTGATCTTCCCTGGCGAGGACAAGGTCCCGATACGTCAAGCTGCCTTTCAGCCGCTTCTCCTCGTCGACGACATAAAAATAATGGACATGCTTCGTCAGCTCGGCGAACGCCTTCACCTTCTCGACGGCTTCGCGCACCGTATACCGTTCGCGAAACCAGACGTACCGGTTCGTCATCAGGCCGCCGGCCGTTTCCGGTCCGTACGCCATCAGCTTCCGAACCATATCGCTCTCGTCGCGCGTCATAAGCGAAAGCAAATATTCTTTCGCCTCATCCGGCACGTCCGCCAGCATATCCGCCGCGTCGTCGTTCTCCATCCGGTTCAGCACTTCTGCGGCGCGGGCCGCCCCGACAAGCTGCAGCGCTTCCAGCTGACTGTCGGTATCGAGCTCGCTGATAACGTCGGCGAGCGCTTCCGTTTCAAGCGCGCCAAGCAGCAGCGATCGTTCCCGAATCGTCAGCCCGGGATACAGATGCGCAATGTCGTAGGGCGCCCATTCTTCGAGTTGAACGCGCATCCGCTTCTCGTCGCCGGCAAGCAGCCGCGAAGCTTCCGCCGCCAGTTCCGTGCGGCGGTCCGCATGCTGCCTTTTCGTCTCATCGATCATGTCCGTCCGCCTCCAGCCGCACTTCCGCATTAGTTTGCGACAATCTCGTTTATTCCATACTTCCCCCGCAGCACTTCAAAACCATCGTATCGAAACGCGCGGACTAACGTGGCGGCTGGCATCCGGAAGATAGAACCCAATAAAAGGACAAAGCTGCAAAAGTGCAGCTTTTTCGGGCTTAAAAGAACCAAAACGTGAAAATTTCTGCGATTATACAGTTTTTTTGATCCGTTCAAGCCAGATTTACATAAATAGCCAAAAATTACTGTATTTTTGCAGGATTTTGTGCTATAGCCATCTCTTGGAGCCAAAATTCCTGTACTTTTGCAGCTTTTCGCCAAAGCAATCTGCCGGGAGACGGGGCGCTGAAGGCGGGGGGTGTAAACGCGACGTTGGGCGATCTGACGGATGGCAAGGCAAGCCAACGGACGTTGGGCGATCTGACGGATGGCAGGGCAAGCCAACGGACGCTGGACGATCTGACGGATGGCGAGGTGCACCAACGGATCAGAAACGACCTGACAGGCGAGGCGCATCAACAGACCGGAGACGATCTGACGGATGGCGAGGTGCACCAACGGATCAGAAACGATCTGACAGAAAGCGAGGCGCACCAACGGACCGGAGACGATCTGACAGAAAGCGAGGCGCATCAACGGACCGGAGACGATCTGACGGATGGCGAGGCGCACCGACGGACCGGAGACGATCTGACGGATGGCGAGGCGCACCGACGGACCGGAGACGATTTGACGGATGGCGAGGCGCACCGACGGACCAGAGACGATTTGACGGATGGCGAGACGCACCGACTAACCGGCGCGGACGGTTAGACAGGCAAATAAAAAAATCCCTTGCGGGATTTTTTCGTTCGATGTATGGCGGAGAGAGAGGGATTCGAACCCTCGCGGCTGTTACACCCTAACGCTTTAGCAAAGCGCCCCCTTCGGCCTCTTGGGTACCTCTCCATATGGCTCCCCGAACAGGACTCGAACCTGTGACAACTCGGTTAACAGCCGAGTGCTCTACCAACTGAGCTATCAGGGAATATAACGAAAGTGACAATAGTTAATATATCACGACCTGTTTTCCGAGTCAAGCGTAAAATTCTTATTTTTAGACTTCGCGATCGGGACCGTTTTTATGCGTCAAATCCAATGCTCCGGCAGGGGCCGAACCCCTGCCGGAGCACGAAAGGCTGTCCTTACGGATTCCGGCTCGCTTCGATTCCGAGTCTCGCGCCTTGCTTGGTCAGAGACTCCTGCACCTGGCGAACATTCACCTGACGCGGAAGGACCTGCTCTTTGACGCATATCGCCGCCGCGGTTCCTGCCGCCTGCCCGATCGCCATGGCAATCGGCTGTACGCGGATCGCCGAATGCGCCTCGTGCGTAGCGGAAATCGGACGCCCGCCGACCAGCAAATTTTCAATTTTTAACGGTACCAGACAGCGGAACGGAATGTCGTACCACTCGCCCGGTTTGAGATGCTGAAGAATCGTTCCTTCGCCGTTCGGATTATGAATGTCTACCGGATAAGCACCGCGGGCGATCACATCCTCGAACTTGCAAGCAGCAAGCAATTCTTCCGCTGTAAGTATATATTCCCCTACTACGCGGCGCGATTCGCGGACACCGATTTGCGGTGCGGTCGTCTGAAGGTAGGCATGCTCGAATCCTTCCACATATTTTTTCAAAAACCGGACAAATTCCTGGACCTGGCGGCGTCCCTCGATTTCCGCTTCCGTCAATTCCCACGGATTGGTGGCGTCCTTCAGGATGATCCGGGTCGTATTGAAATGAATCACTCCGGGTTGGTTGGCATAGAACCACAGGACATCTTCACGAGGGCAGCGGATCTCGCCTCTTTTTTTCGCTTCCAGATAACGGCGGGTAATTTCTTTGCGGTCCGGCATCCGGTCGACATCCACATTGGCCATCCGGAAATTGAGCGTCATCGGTTGGCTCAGACCGTCCACAGAACGTCCTTTATTGACCGTGGCTCCCGCCAATGCGGCCAGATCGGCATCGCCCGTCGCATCCACAAACATTTTGGCCGAGAAATCGACCAGACCCGATTTATTGGCGACCTTGACGGATTTAATGTAATGGCCGGAATCATCCATCTGGGCGGCGCCCAGAAAGCTGTGGTACAAGAGGGTCACTCCCGCTTCCTTGCAAAGGCGTTCGGCCACGACTTTCAACGCTTCGGGGTCGAAAGCGGTAATTTGCTTCGGATGACCGTATGCGCCCATCTCGGTCATGCGATCGATCAATTCCTGCAGCACGCCGAATATAAGCTGCACCTGATCGGACCCTCCTGCCCAGTACGACATCCACGGGTTGACCATCATCGCCGTACCGGCGCCGCCCAAAAATCCGTATCGCTCGATCAGAAGGGTGCTCGCTCCCTCCCGCGCCGCCGCAACCGCAGCCGCAATGCCGCTTGGGCCTCCTCCCATCACAATTACATCATAATCGGTTCCCGCCATTTCGCTTCCTCCTCCGTTTTATCCGTTATTGGCCAATCCCTGCTCTTTGATTTGCTTCATGGCTTCATCCACATACAAATTGTATTTGAACGTCGTTTCCAGCGTTTTCAGAAAATCGCCGTACTCGCTCAAAGGTCTTTTGCCATAGACGAATTTCACGAGTTCTTCCTCAGCGTAACGGTCCGCATCGGCCTTATTGAATCCGGTTGGCGGAACAACGGAACTGTCCAACGTTTTGATGCGCGGAATTCGGATCGCAAATTCGATATCTTCTGTCTGGTTGGGAAACTTCACTGCCAGATATTCCTTATTGGGACGGCCTGTAATTTGATACAGATGGAAATAGTTCCCCTCTACAGCCATCAGTTCGGTCGGCTCGACCTTGCCGTCCACCACGTTGTAATGCTTGCCCTCGATGCCGTACATGACAAGGTCGTTTCCTTCTTCGCCGGATACATAGTTGATCAGATCGAATATCTTTTGCAGTTTGGCCTTGTCTTTCTCCATCGCTTTCGGAATCGCATAATATCTCGACGGCATATCGAAATCGAACGATCCGTTGAACTGACCGGCCGGTCCTTTCGGAGCGTCGATATGCACCCATTCGGCTTTCGGATTGATCGTTTTGTACTGGTTCACGAATTCATCCTTGGACATGTCAGTCCATCCCTTGAAAATGATGCCGGCCTTTCCTTGGAAAGCTTTCTGCTGGTCTACGTTTCCTTTGTTGGTCATTAACTCGGGATCGACCACGCCCGCATCGATCAGCTTTTTGATAAACGCCAATGCTTCCGGCATGTTCGGATCGTAATAGGCGTTGATCACGTTACCTTCTTTTTCATAGAAGGTACCGGGCTGCCCCACGCCATATGCGCCGAATACCGGGGAAAAAGCATCGAATTTTTGACCGGTAATGCCATACGTATCGTTTTTCTTGTTGCCGTCCGGATCCTGCTCTGTGAACGCTTTCGCCACTTCGAACAATTCATCGAGCGTCGTCGGCGGATTCAATTTCAGATTATCCAGCCAGTCCTGGCGGATCCAGAAAGAAGAGAACGGAACATCGGGTACTCTCGGAATGGCATATATTTTACCGTTCACCGTCACTTTCTTCCAAATATCCTCGCTGCTCAAATTCGTAATAAAGTCTTTCGCCGGCTTCAGCTCTTTTTCCAAATACGGCGTCAGATCCAAAAGCAGCCCTTTCTCCGCAAATTCCTTCAAGTACGTGTAGCTGGTCGTGAACAAATCCGGATAATTGCCGGCAGACATACGCACCCGCAGTTGATTGTTGTAATCATCTCCGGACTGAATCGCCGTCAGTTGAATATCTGTCCCTAATTTTTCATCCAGCGCCTTCTTGATATCGTCATTGTCGGGAGTCGGCAGCCCCGTACCCGGCAGCGTCATGTTGATCGTTACCGGGGCCGACGCTTGATTCGCGCCGCCTTCACCGGAGCCTTCCGCGCCACCGGTTTCGTTGCCGGAGCCGCAACCGGCAAGCATAAAGCTTGCAAGAGCGCCTGCGGCCAGCAAAGCAAATACCAGCTGTTTCTTTGCCATATTCGTCCTCCTTTTGGAATTTGGTCCCATTCAACCTTTAATCGATCCGATAATCATGCCTTTCGTGAAATGCTTCTGCAGAAACGGATAAACCGCGATAATCGGCAAACTGGCGAAAATAACCGCGCTCATCTGCATCGTGACCGTCGGCACCATATCTTCGGCGTTTTCCAGCGGCTGCTGGGTCATCATCAGAATTTCCCGGACCACAACCTGCAGCGGAAACAGGGAGCGATCCGTAATGTACATAATGGCGGCAAAAAAGGAGTTCCAATGCCCCACCGCATAGAACAGGCCGATCGTCATAATCGACGGAATGGAAAGCGGGACGGCGATCCGAAGCAGAATCCGCCATTCATGCGCCCCGTCGATACGCGCGGATTCGAATATCTCTTCGGGCAAGTTCTCGAAGAAGCCTTTCATGACGAGCACATTAAAGCTCCAGATGGCATTCGGTACGATCAGAGCCCAAACCGTGTCGATCAGTCCCGTCGCTTTTACGATCAGGTAGGTCGGAATAATGCCGCCGTTGAACAACAGCGTGAACAAGACCATAAACAGGAACAAACGGCGGCCCGGCATCCCTTTGCGGCTGAGAGGGTAAGCGAGCAAGGCGGTCAGCGTCAAATTGATCGCCGTTCCCACTACCGTGACGAATATGGTAATCTGGAACGCCCTCGGGATCGCCGAGTTGGACAGCAGCTTTTCATAGGCGTTGAATGTAATTTCTTTCGGAAAAAGCACATATCCGCCGTTTTTCAGCACTTCCGCGTACGGGGTCAGCGATACGGACAGCACATAGAGCAGGGGGACGACGGTCGCCAAACCGACCAGGGCAAGAATGGTGTACGATACCGCGTTGAAAATTTTGTCTTCCAGCCCCCTTACCATATGCCTTCCCCCCATTTTTTCGCCAAGGAATTGGAGCCGAGCACAAGCAGCAGCCCGATGACCGACTTGAACAGGCCGACGGCGGCAGCCAGGCTGAAGTTCCACTGTTCGAGACCGGTCCGGAATACCCACGTGTCCAGAATGTCGGCGACCGGATAAACATGGATGTTGTACAAAATGTAAATTTGATCGAACCCCGCATCCATCATTTGCCCCAGGCGCAAAATCAGCAGCAGCACAATTACGTTGCGAATGCCCGGAAGCGTAATATGCCAAATCATGCGCAAGCGGCTGGCCCCGTCCACTCTGGCGGCTTCATACAAGGTGGGGTCGATGCCCGCCATCGCGGCCAAATAGATGATCGCCCCCCAACCGAGGTTCTGCCAGATTTCCGATCCGACCAGGACGCTCCGAAACCATTCCGTCGAAGTAAGGAACGGGACCGGATTCCCGCCGAACTCCGCGATGAGCTGGTTGACGATTCCCGAATCTTGCGACAACAGCACGATCAGAATGCCGTAAATAATGACCCACGAAAGAAAATGCGGCATATAGCTGAGCGTCTGCACCCATCTTTTGAACCAGTCTGCGCGGCATTCATTCAACAAAACGGCCAAAGCTATCGGCGGAAACATGCCAAACACCAGCTTGTAAAGACTGATCAATACGGTATTGACGAGAAGCTGGCTAAAATACGGGGACTCATAAAACGCTTGAAAATGTTTGTACCACGGATCTGCCCAGGGGCTGTTCGCTATGCCTGCCAACATGTCATAATCTTTGAAAGCGATGACAATTCCGTAAATCGGCAAATACTTGTAAACCGCATAATAGATGATTCCTGGAAGAAGCATCAGATAATAGGCCCGGTATTTCCAAATCTGTCTTCCCAAGGTCCGAAACATCGCCTTATTCCTGGCAGCTGTCGCAGACGGGCCGGATATCGCTCCCTGCTGCAAGTCGTCTTTCACAACCTTTCCAAGTCAATTTATGAGTTCACTATATCACCGCGGCCGAATGCGCCAAAATGAACATATTTAACTTGATGAATGAACGATTTTCTGTTTGTCGCGCACATGTTCACGAACGGTTTTTGAGCGAGTTCCGATAATCGGTAGGCGTAAGCCGGGTCAAACGTTTGAAAATTTTAAAGAAGTAGTTCACATTGGCGAATCCGACCCGCTCTCCGATTTCGTGCAACGGCCAATCGGTTTGTTCCAGATAAAATTTTGCCTGTTCGATTCGAACCCGGTGCAAATACTGAATGAGCGTCTCCCCGGTTTTCTTCTTAAACAGACCGCTCAGATAGCTTTCATCCATCGCCACATATTTCGCCATCGCTTTCAGCGTCACGTCTTGGTCATAGTTGCGCTTTATGTAGTCAATAATTTTGTTGATTTCCTTATGGTCGGTCAAATCCCGGCTCTGCTTGATCCGATGCGTCATGTACCGCTCCAGCGCTTTCCGTATGTGCAGCTTCTGCTCGCCGTGACTGCGGCTTTCCAGCAGATCGTCCGCATGATCCGCGTTCAGGCCGGCGATTTTCGCACATATTTTGTCGATTCGCTCCGCCGTTTCTTTTACCAGATGCATCGGCAGCCGGTGCTCCTCCATGAAACGCCAGACCTGGTTCAGCAGCATATCGGCCTGCTGCTCTCTCATCAGTTCGAAGCTCTGAATGATATCGCGCTCCAGATGCCACGGCAGCGGAACATACGCGGACAGTCCGAGCCCTTCGCGATTTAGCGGCGCCAAGCCGGTCCGGCCGCTGTACCACCGTTCGTCCAATTGGCGAAGCGCTTGATGCCAGACGGCAGGAACTTCCTCCACCGTGCAAGGGGAAGAATACACGCCGGCATAGGGGAACGGCCGGTCGCCGTTCGTTTTCATCCTGATCTCGTCCGGACTCCAATAAAATACGGTCGTATGGCCGTTTTTTCTGAATTCGTGGACGAAGGCTTTCGGATTCCGCTCCAGGAGATCCGATTCCAGAACGTCGCGTCCGGAAAAAGGTTCCGCCCCATGAAGCGCACAGCACAAGACCAGCCGGCAGGAGCGGACGGATGCCGGGAGCGATTCGAACGGCTCGTCGCGCCGGGGAAGCGTATCGGGGTTGACGTAATTTCTCCAGTTCCATTCATAAAACCGCTGGTATTGGCGCCATTCCATTTGCGCCTTTCGTTCCACACGATCGGCCAGTTCCTTGTCGACTTTGCTTAATATGTTCTGGAGCGCGCTTTCGTCCATGGAGAGCTTCAGCACATATCCGGAAGCCCCGTATTCCAGCGCTTGTCTGGCGTACTCGAATTCGTTCATGCATGTCAGCATGACAAAACGGCTATCCAGTCCCAGCTCTCTTGTCTGCTTCAGCAGTTCCACTCCGTCCATGACCGGCATGACGATGTCCGAAATCACGAGATCCGGCCGTTCGTTTCGAATGAATTCCAATGCTTCCGCGCCGTCTTCCGCTTCTCCCGCCACCTGAAAGCCCATATCTTCCCACCGGATAATTTGCTTTAACGCCTTTCTTACGAATGTCTCGTCTTCAACGAGCAGCACTTTCCACATCGGAATCGCCTCCGTCCTGATATGGGGCCGAAATTAACAGCGGAAAACGCATTCTGGCCATGGTGCCTTGCGGCAACGGGATCAATTCGAGCTCGCCTTCCTGTTTGAACAGCAGCTTCAATCTTTCCCGCACATTATGCAAGCCAAGCGATTTCCGTTTGCGCGCATGTCGGGACATCGCAGCCTTTTCGATGCCGATGCCGTTGTCTTCCACTTCGAGGATCAAACGATTCCTGTCGTCGTAAACCCGGATCCGGATGAGCCCTCCTTCATGCATTCGCGAAAATCCGTGCTGAATCGCATTCTCCACCAGCGGCTGCAGACTGAGCTTCGGGACCAGCGCATAGCGCAGCTTCGTTTCGCATTCATAGCGCACTTCGAACTTTTGGTTGAAACGAAAAGTCTGGATGTACTCATAAGCGCGGATCAGCTCAAGCTCGTCCTGCAGATGGATCAGCTCCGATTCGGCATTCAGGCTCGCCTCGAGCAGCTTCCCGAGAGAAATGCACATCTCGGCCGTCTCCCGATCCTCTTTCGACAAGGCGTTCCATTTTATCGTGTTGAGCGTATTGAGCAGAAAATGGGGGTTCATTTGCGCCTGCAACATCTGAAACCGGAGCGCCTCCTTCTGCCGTTCTTCCATTTTGACCCGTTCCACCAGCGCGCTAATATCTTCGGCCATTTTGTTGAACGTTGTGGCCAAGACCAGCATCTCGCCTCTATATTTTTCGGTGGGGATTCGGATCTTGAAATTTTGGGCCACCATCCCCGACATCTTCTTGTGCAAAATCTGGAGCGGACGGGTAATGGTCGATAGGATAAAAAAGGTGATCAGGATGAAAACGAAAGTCATAAACAGAAACGTTACAAAAAATTGACTGTTGATCTTTTTCAGATCTCCGAAAAACCAATCGAGTGAAAACTGGCTGACCAAATACCAGTCCATCGACGGGATGCCGATATCGGTCACGATGACGGAACGATTCGCATCGGTGACATAATCCGCGTCCGATTTTTGCCTCAAAGACGCCAGCAGCCGTTCGGAATGGAGGGCGAGACTTTGGTTCGTACGGGCCAGCACCTCGCCGTCGGCATTCACGATGAAAAAGCTTTGCTGGACGGGAAAGTTTTTGACGACGTTTTTCAACCATTTTTCGTAATCGATGCTTACCCGAATGAAGCCGAGCGGCGGTTCCGCCGCGTCCCCGAGCAGCGAGTAGAATGTAAGAAGCGTGGAACGACCGGATACGGCGGCATGAACTTCGTCCTTTCCGGTGTCCCATACATAAGCGGTCTTGTTCCGCAGCATGTTTTCCATCTGCCGATCGTGCTCGATTTTCCCATTCGCAAGCAGATTGTTGGTCTCGTACGAGGCATAGACCGCCCCCTGCAAATCCGTAAGCGTTATGTAAATGGAATCGTCGGGCTGCTGCAAATTATTGATCATATCCCTGAATTTGTCCGATACGATTTCAAACCGGGCTTCCGCTGTGTATGCGCTTGCATTTTGCAGCACGAGCCGGATGCGCGAATCCTTTTCCATCTGAAACACCGTCTTTAAAACCGTGCTCTTCAACTCTTCGAAATTCGTTTTCAATTGCTCCAGCTGGTACTTGTTTTGCGAACCGATGTTGGTCTCAAACGTACTCTGGATAATGTTGAAATTGCGCAGCTGCAGAAGGGAATAAGGAATCAGAATGAGGAGCAGAAATGCGGCAAAAAGCCTGTTCTTTAACGAAGTCGGTACAAGTCGTTTGGCCATTCTCATCGATATTCACCTTTTCTTTTTTAGTGGAGAGTGTCGCTTCGCGATTCCATTGCGGCCAGCCGGGCAAGATCCGCGACCATCGCCGGTTAAAATAAAAAAAGGCGGGTTGCCGCGCTGTGCAAACCCGCTGAGGGCATCGCCCGCTGGCCTCCCCCGAACGAATGAGTCAAAGGAATCGCCCCAAATCGCCAAGCGGATGCCCGTTGGAACATGACGAACGAACGCCGGCAAGAGGGACAGAACGTGTGCCCCCGGCCGACTGCAGCCTGTGACGGACCGCAGCGTCTTGGCCGTAAGCTGCTTTTCGGCCGTTCGCCTGCCTTTTGGACGTTCGCCTGCCTGTTGGCCGTCTGCAGCGTTTTGGTTGTCCGCTGCCTTTCGGTCGTCTGCAGCGTTTCGGCCGTTCGCCTGCCTTTTGGACGTTCGCCTGCCTTTTGGACGTTCGCAGCATTTTGGTTGTCCGCTACCTTTTGGCCGTCTGCAGCATTTCGGCTGTCCGCTACCTTTCGGTCGTCTGCAGCATTTCGGCTGTCCGCTACCTTTCGGTCGTCTGCAGCATTTCGGCTGTCCGCCGGAGGCTCGCCGGCAACCCCCGTCGCCTCAACATCACAATGCCGGCATGGCCTCAAGCGCGATTCCATCCTTTTCAGGTAACCTTGTCACTGGCGGACAGCGTAAAAATTTTCAATTTCCCCCGGCACCGCCCGCATACGTAACGGGACGGGTCGATCCGCCGCTTACGCAAATATTCGGTTCCGCAATCCACGCATGCGAGCTTGTAGCGGTATGGCATGGACTTCCGCTGACGGCTGCCCGGGAGCGAGCGGCAATAGCGCGTGCCGCCGACCTGGGCCAGCAGCGCCTTGAAATCGGCATCCCGGTGCCGGTACCCTTTGTTCGCCAGATGGAGATGGTAATGGCACAGCTCATGCTTGATAATTTTTTCCGTCTCTTCCGGGCCGAACGCCGCAAGCTGATGCGGGCTGATTTCGATATGATGCGTTTTCGTAAAATAGCGGCCCCCCGTCGTCCGCAGCCTGCCGTTAAACACCGCCTTATGCCGGAAAGGAAGTCCGAACGATTCCCACGATATTTTTTCCACCCATGCCTGAAGCGTTTCGTCATTCATTGCAATCTCCCCCAACTACTTGAATTGTAAAGCGGCCATAAGATAAACTGTCAAGTAGTAATTCCAACGAGCGTTGGATCGAGGGGAGAACAAAAGCTGTATGCCGAAGATGCGCTACGTCTTGATGAAACACGAAACGGAACTCACCTTTGTCGAAATGCCCGAATCGCATGCCTATCAACTCAGCGCGCTCAATCTGCGCCTTCACAAGGAACTGGACAAGCTGACGGCTGACAATGTGCCGCGGCTTCCGTACGCCGTTGCCGAAATGTCGGATGTCGAGCTGCACGATCCGGACATTGCGATCGTATCGGGGCTGGATTACATCAATTCGCTCGAACGCGAATTCGCGTCGATCCGGGAGCAAGCTTACCCGCTCGTCTCGCTGCTGACCGAAATTCGCGCCCTGCAGGCGCAGCTGGAGCAGTGGTACGAAGAAGAAGCCGAATTGTAAAACCGAAAGACCGGCGAATGCGGCTGGGACCTGCACAGGCATCCGTCCTCTTCCATATGATTATTAATACCATTAGAACGGCCGGGAGGAGGACGATCATGATGCCGCAATGGCTCTGCAACCAGCTGATGCGTGCCTTTCAGAAAAAAGACCGGCGGCAAATCCGTCTGTTGAACGACTGCTGGTATTTTTACCGTGCCAGGCAACGTCCGCAAAACGATTATACCGGCCTTCCATGAGGGGGCAAACAAGGGGCTGCCCTGAAGCCGACGAACGGCTTTGGGGCAGCCCTGCCTCGTAATCGAACATATGGATTTTGACGGTCCGTTCACGACGGCTTCCATCCGAACTTATGGACTTTGCGGTCCGTTCACAATGGCTTCCGCATCGTCAAACTGACGCGCCCCTTCTTCAGATCGACGCCGAGCACCCACACGGTTACCGTATCCCCGACGGCCACGACATCCATCGGATGCTTGACGAATTTGTCGCTCAGCTGCGAAATATGGACGAGTCCGTCATTTTTGATGCCGATGTCGACAAAGGCGCCGAAATCGGTCACGTTGCGGACGGTTCCTTGCAGTTCCATCCCTTCCTTCAGATCCTCGATATCCAGCACATCGGTATGAAAGACCGGCGGCGGCAGTTCTTCCCGCGGATCCCGTCCGGGGCGCTGCAAGCTGTCGATAATGTCGCGCAGCGTCGGCACCCCGACGTCGAGCTTCGGAGCGAGTTCTTCCGGATCGGCCGCCGCCAGCCGCGCTTTGGCCGTCTCCGAACCAAGCTCCTCCGCTCGCAGTCCGAGCGCCTCGAACAGCTTGTCCACGACCGGGTACGACTCGGGATGAATCGGCGTCCGGTCCAGCGGGTTGGAGCCGTCCGGAATGCGCAGGAAGCCGATGCATTGCTCGTAGCTTTTCGCGCCGAGCCGCGGCACCTTCTGCAGCTGTTTCCGGTCGGTGAACCGCCCGTTCTCCTCGCGATATTTCACAATATTGCGGGCGATGGCGGCATTGATTCCCGCCACGTACGACAGGAGCGCCGGCGAAGCCGTATTGGCGTCTACGCCGACATGGTTGACCGCCGATTCGACGACGCCGCCGAGCGTCTCTTCGAGACGTTTCTGGCTGACGTCATGCTGATATTGGCCGACGCCGATTGCTTTCGGCTCGATCTTGACGAGCTCCGCAAGCGGGTCCTGCAGCCTGCGCGCGATCGACACGGCGCTGCGCTCCGCCACGTCCAGATCCGGAAACTCCTCCGCCGCGAGCTTGGATGCGGAATAGACGCTCGCTCCCGCCTCGTTCACGATAATATAGCGGATGTCTCCGGCCCCGTCCGCCCGGCCGCCGCGCCGCTTCGCAATCAAATTGGCGACGAACCGCTCGGTCTCGCGGGACGCCGTGCCGTTGCCGATGACGATAATATCGACGCCGTGCTTGTCGATCAGGCCGTTCACAATCCGTTCGGCTTCCTCCACCTTATGGTGCGGCGCCGTCGGGTAGCAGACGGCAACCTCGAGCAGCTTGCCCGTTTCATCGACGACCGCCAGCTTGCAGCCGGTCCGGAACGCGGGGTCAACGCCGAGCACGACGCTGCCGCGAACAGGCGGCTGCAGCAGCAAGTTGCGCAAATTGGCCGAAAAAATCGCGATGGCGTGCTCCTCGGCCTTTTCCGTCAACTCTCCCCGCACCTCGCGCTCGATAGACGGAGCAATCAACCGCTTGTAGGCGTCCTCAATCACCGCGATCAACGTCTCGCGCACTGCCGGAGCTGTCCCGTTGCGCAGTGTCTGTCTGCCGATATAGTCATGAATCCGTTCCGCCGGCACCTCAAGCGTCACGCGAAGCACCTCTTCCCGCTCCCCGCGATTGATGGCCAGCACCCGATGCGGCGGCAGCTTCCGCACCGGCTCACGGTAATCGTAATACATTTCGTATACGCTGTCCTGTTCCGGGTCCTTCGCTTCGGTCCGGATCACGCCGTGGTCGTGCGTGAACCTGCGCACCCACGCGCGAATCGACGCGTCGTCGGCCAGCTGCTCCGCCAAAATATCCATCGCGCCCTGAAGCGCCGCCTCGGCGCTGTCGACTCCCTTGTCCGGATCGACATAACCTGCTGCCTCCTGCAGCGGATCTCCCTGGCGGGGCTGCGACCAAAGCCATTTGGCAAGCGGCTCCAGTCCTTTCTCGCGGGCAATGCTTGCACGGGTTTTCCGCTTCTGCCTGTACGGCCGGTACAGATCTTCGACCTCCTGCAGCTTGACCGCTTTCTCAATCGCCGCTCGCAGCTCGTCGGTCAGCTTGCCCTGCTCGTCGATCAGCCGGACGACTTCGCGCTTGCGCTCCTCCAAATTCCGCATATAACGGAGACGGTCTTCGATCGCGCGCAGCTCGTTCTCGTCCAGTTCCCCGGTCAATTCCTTGCGGTAGCGCGCGATGAACGGAATCGTGTTTCCTTCGTCCAGCAGCGCCACCGCCGCTTTCACTTTGCCCGCCGGCAGCGACAGTTCGGAAGCGATCGCCCGAATCATCCGTTCGCGGGACGCCGCCGCCTCTTGCGGCGATACCGCCCCTTTCGCTTCCGCTTGCTTCTCCGTCCCGTCCGGCGATGCCGCCCCTTTCGATTCCGGGTGCTTCTCCTTCCCGTCCGGGGTATACGTATTCGTTTCAGTCAACCGCTTTGCACCTTCCTTTGTTCGACCTTGGAATCGATCGAAGTCTGTTCCCTATTTTCTCAAATTTTCCGGCCAGATGCCAGATCAGTATTGTATTAGTTAACTCATAAGTTATTTAATTAATTTTTATTGACGTAAATAATGGGCGGACTTACAATAAACGTGATCGTTTAAGTTCACGAAAGTTTACGATTAAAGGCGAAAGGATGGATCAAGCATGGCGAATTCCTCTGCAAACGCGATCCCAAGACCGGAACATCCGATGCCACAGATGGTGCGCGGCGAATGGCAAAATTTAAACGGCAGCTGGCAATTTGAAATCGATTACGGCAAAAGCGGCAAAGAACGCGGCTGGCATCAGGAAGAGCATGCGCTGGCACGGACGATTGTCGTCCCGTTCTGCCCGGAGAGCGAGCTGTCCGGCATCGGACATAAAGACTTTATGCCCGCGGTATGGTACAAACGCTCTTTCGAAATTCCGCAAAACTGGCGGCCGGGACGGACGCTGCTGCATTTCGGCGCCGTCGATTATGAAGCGACCGTCTGGGTGAACGGCCGTATCGTCGGCACCCACCGCGGCGGCTACAGCTCCTTTTCCTTCGATATTACCGACGCGCTGCGCGAAGGCGTGAATACCGTCACCGTCTGCGCGGAGGACGATGTCCGCTCCGGCTTGCAGCCGCGCGGAAAACAAAGCGGACGGTACTATTCTCATGGTTGCGACTATACGCGGACGACCGGCATATGGCAGACCGTCTGGCTCGAGCGGGTTCCGGAAGCCTATATTCGCAGCTTCCGCCTGTATCCCGACCCGGACAACGCGCAGCTGCATATCGAAGCCGCTCTCGCCGGTCCGGTCGCAGGCGCGACGCTCAAGGCCGAGGCGTACTATGCCGGCCGCGCGGCCGGCAACGTCAAGGCGATCGTATCCGGCCCGTCCGCCCGGCTGACGCTGCCGCTGTCGGAAGTTCATCTGTGGGGGCCGGGACAGCCTAACCTGTACGATCTGAAGCTGTCGCTTCTTCCGTCCGGAGCAGACGCGGCAGCCGCCGACGAAGTCGAAAGCTATTTCGGGCTGCGCACGCTCCGTCTCGACGGCATGGCGTTCCGCATTAACGGGAAATCGGTGTTCCAGCGCCTTGTGCTCGATCAGGGCTTCTATCCCGCAGGCATCTATACCGCGCCGACCGACGACGACTTGCGGAAAGATATTGAAATTTCGCTCGGCCTCGGCTTTAACGGCGCCAGACTGCACGAAAAAATGTTCGAGCCCCGCTTCCTGTACTGGGCCGACCGGCTCGGCTACCTCGTCTGGGGTGAGCATGCCAACTGGGGCCTCGATATTACGACGGCCAAAGGGCTCGAGCGTTTTCTGCCGGAATGGCTTGAAGGCGTGGAGCGGGACTTCAACCACCCGAGCATCGTCGGCTGGTGCCCGTTTAACGAAACATGGGATTACAACGGCGCAAGACAAAACGACGAGGTGCTGCGCATCGTCTACGAGACGACCAAACGGCTCGATCCGACGCGTCCGGTGATCGATACGAGCGGCAACTTCCATGTCGCAACCGATATTTTCGACGTGCACGATTACGATCAGAATCCGGAAACGTTCAAAGCCCGCTACGAGCCGATGAAAACGGGCGGCGAACCGTACAACACCTTCCCGAACCGTCAGAAATACGAAGGGCAGCCGTATTTCGTGAGCGAATACGGCGGCATCTGGTGGAATCCCGGACAGGTGGGCGACGAGGGCTGGGGCTACGGCGACCGGCCGAAGAGCGAAGAGGAATTTTTGCGCCGCTACGAAGGTCTGACGACGACGCTGCTCGACAACCCGCGCATGTTCGGCTTCTGCTATACGCAGCTGTACGACATCGAGCAGGAAGTGAACGGCCTCTACACGTACGACCGCAAGCCCAAATTCGATCCGGCCGTCATCCGGGCGATCAATACCAGGAAAGCTGCGATCGAGGAAGAGTGATCGCCGGCTTGGCGGCGCGGGCCCGGGGGCACGCGGGCTTGGTGCGCCAGCCTGGCGGCGCATACCCGAGGGCGCGTGGCCCGGTAGGGCGCATGCCCGGGGGTGCGTGGGCCTGGTGGAGCGCGAACCGTGAGCGCCAGTGGCGGCGCGGGCCTGGGGGGGCGCGCGGGCTTGGTGGCGCCAGTTTGGCAGCCCAGGCTTGGGGCACGGGCCTAGTGCCGCGCGAACCTAGTGGGCGCGTGGGCTTGGTGGAGCGCGAACCGTGAGCGCCAGTGGCGGCGCGGGCCTGGGGGGGGGCGCGCGGGCTTGGTGGCGCCAGTTTGGCGGCGCATACCCGAGGGCGCGTGGCCCGGTAGGGCGCATGCCCGGGGGCGCGCGGGCCTGGTGGCGCCAGTTTGGCAGCCCAGGCTTGGGTCACGGGCCTAGTGCCGCGCGAACCTAGTGGGCGCGTGGGCTTGGTGGAGCGCGAACCGTGAGCGCCAGTGGCGGCGCGGGCCTGAAGAAGGCGACCGCTATGCGAGACGTTCACCGACATCAGTAGAAATTCCTGCAATTATACATCTTTTTTTCCATATAAAAGATAATTAAGCGAAATTCCTGCATTTTTACATCTTTTTCAAACGAAATACCGAGATAAGTCGGTAAATACCAGAAAAATCCTGCATATTTGCAGGATTTTTCTTTTGAAGCACGAAAATCACTCCAAAAAGTTGTATAAATGCAGTATTTGTTCGTTTTGAAGCAAGGAACGCCCCTACTATTTGACCGCGATCTCACCAGGACGCACCCGGACGACAGACGCTATGGCGCAACCTCGCGAACATCCCGGCCCCCCTCGCATTGCCACCACCTTCATATCCACCACGGGCGGTACACCGCAGGCGAACGACCCGTCAAATCCGCATTCCGCATAGCGGTGCAAACCCGCGCTCCGCACGATCGTATGCGGGAGAATAAGTTCCTTCCGCCACCCGCATGCGAACAGGTCACTCCTCGAACAGTCGCTCGCCCCGGTTGAGCCGCTGCGCAATGCGTGCGGTATGGGGCGTTTCCCGTGCCGTAGGCGCATGAGCCGCCAGGTAGCGCACCGCCGCCAGCAGCAGCGTCTCCCTCGCGCGCTCGGCGAACGCATCGCTGCGGCCGTTCCAGCTCTCGTATTCCCCGATAGCCGCCTCCAGCAGCTGAAACGAATGGAACTCCGCATCTTCTCGCAGCAGTGCGTGGCCGAGCGTGTTGATAAGCGCGTCCGGGTCGCCGCCCCCGCGCAAATAGCCGGCGGCCCATGCAGCCGCTTCGTTCACCTGCTGCCGCTTGTCAAGCAGCTCCAGCAGCTTGTCAGCCGGTTCGCCCGGCGAGCCGGCGGCATTCGGCCGGGGAGCGGCCGGCACGTTCAGGAAGCGATCGAGATAGATCGCCGCCGCACTGTGAAACAGCGCCCGCACCGGCAGCGGATCGTCGCATCGCGTGACCGTTTCGTGTACGGCATGTGCATGCGTGAACGTATGAAGGACGGCGATCCAGTCGCCGAAGTCGTTCTGCGTATGGAACCGCACGATCCGCTCTGCGGCGGCGAGCGCCGTCATTCGCGCCAGCTCGGCCGGATGGCAGCCGTCCGCAAGCAGCGCCGAGAGCGCCGGAATCGTTTCGAGCGGCCGGTCCGCAAGCAGCAGCCCGAGCAGCCGCTCCTCCTCCTCCGGCACAAGCGGGCGCCGGTTCTCCGGCAACCCGCCCTCGAGCGAGACAAATGCCTGCCGCAACGGCCCGACCAGATCGACCGGCGCCTGCCAATGATGCTGCTCCTCGCTTCGCGACGGATTCGACAGCAGCGGCACAAGCGAAGCCAATACCCGCACCCGCAGCTCCGGTCCTACCAGCTCGAGCGCTTCGAACGCCTTGTTGTGGAAATCGACCGTATGGCCGCCATCGAGATACACGTGGTCTGTCGCCGCCGTCATCATCATGGACCGCAATTGATCGTCCGTCGCCCCGAGGCCGATCGCCGTCAACAATATGCGCTCCGCCCCTTGCGTATCGCGCACCTCGATACAGTTGCGGTACCAGGAGGCCAGCCGCTCGAGCGAAACGTCCCCTTGCGGCAGCGGCCCGAGCAGTCTCCGTTCGGGGCGGCCCGCGCTGTTGCGGGCGACATGCAGAAGGCCCTGGTACAGCGCCAATATTTTGCCGTTACGGTCCAGCTTGGGCAAAATGCGCGCCATCGCCGTCAAAATCGTAAGCCCCGAATTCCAGCCTCCGGCCACCCCGGTGCCGAATTCGATGCCGATGCGCACGATATCGCGCTCCGGGTATCCCGCCTCCATCAAACCGACGACCGCTTTCGCGATGACAATGCCGATATTTTGTTCCAGTCCTTCCCGAAGCCTCGCCGCATCGTCCGCCGTACGCCTCGAAGTTCGCGGGCGGCGGCTCACCCATACGCTGCCATCCTCGATCCGCACGTCATGCACCGGCACGTCGTCCGCCCATGGGTCGAGCGTCCCGCCGCTGCATATATCGAACCGCGCATGATGCCAATGGCAGGTCAGCAGCCCGTCGCACAGACTTCCCAAATGAAGCGGAAAGCCCAAATGCGGGCAACGGTTATCCACCGCATACACCCGGTCTTCATGGCAAAACACGGCGATTCCGCCTTTTACCACCATCGCTTTTTGTTCATTAAGCGCTTTCAACGTTCCCGCTAAAATCCACTCGTTTGCCGCTGCGTACATCTCCTTCACCCCGACGCCTCCTTCCGGCAGAGCCGACTAGAATAGGGGAGCGGCCCTTCGCTTCGAACAGCCGCTTAAATCCTCACCCTAATGTATTCGATTTTCCGCAGCCAAAGTCCTTTACGTTCGGATCGCCGGGAAAGGCGCTATCTTTCGTCTTCTTCGCTTCAAGCTTTCCATCTCGTCCGAATGCCGATTAAAAAATTATCATATTCAAGTTCGGCGGCTCCGGGTTAAAAAACGAGTAGCGCCGATTCGGCGTTACACTTTTCACCTGAGGAAAGGAGAAGATCAGCGTGAAACTGAAATGGTCCAAAATGTTGCTGACGGCGGTAATGATGGCTGTGATCGCGATGACGGCGGCGGGATGCGGAGAAGGAGACAGCGGCATCGTCGAGGAAGAAACCCCGGATGCGGTTACGCCGGACAGCGGCGATGAAGGCGGTACGGACGTCGATGCGGATGCGCCGGAATCCCCCGATGCAGGCGACGACGGCGCGGTCGACGGCGATGCGGGCGGCACGGAGCCGACGACGCCTTAAATCGCATTTTTCAGCAGGCAGATCATTCGCGAACGATTATAGAACGGCCGTCCGTTGACGGCAAACAAGGCCTCCCGCCCGCGCGAACGCGCGAAACGGAGGCCTTGTCTAGTTAACGAAGCGCCACATACGGATTGTTCGCCATCTCAAATCCGATTGTCGTCTTCGGCCCGTGTCCGGGGTAGACGGTCACCTCGGGATCAAGCTTGAACAGCTTGAGACGAATCGAATCGAGCAGATCCCGCTCCCGGCCGCCGGGGAGGTCGGTTCGTCCGACGGACAGCCGAAACAGCACATCGCCCGCGAACAGGTCGCGGCCGCACAGCAGGCTGACGCTTCCCGGCGAGTGGCCTGGCGTATGCATAACCTGAAACCGGTGCCCGATCAACTCCAGCGTCTGGCCTTCCTCCAGCCGGTATTCGGCCGGGTCCGTGACGAGCGGCGGCGAAACGTCCGGCCACCTCGCGGAACCGTTTTTCTGCGGATCAGTCAGCCAATCGGCTTCCAGCTCGTGAATGTATACCGGACAGCCGGCCGCCTTGCGCAGCGCGTCCACCCCGCCCATATGGTCGAAATGCGCATGCGTCAGCACAATCGCCTCGATCTCCAACCCTTTCACACGTTCCAGCAAACGCGCCGGCGACATGCCCGGATCGATGACGAACCCGCGTTTTCCCGTCTCTTCTGTCACCAGATAAGCGTTTGTCTGAAGCGGGCCGAGCGTAAATGTTTCGATATTCAACATATTAGAACGACTCGAGCAAGCTGCGCAGCTCTTTGATGATAACGGCCTGATAGTCCGTTCCTTCTCCGTAGCGGCGCATCATTTCTTTGCGGGTTTCGGCCAGCTTCTCTTGATAATCGGGCGCTTCCCGGTCGGGATTGTTCAGCTTGAACTGCGTCATCACTTCCTGAACATGCTTCGGACGCGGTCCCCATTGACCGAGTACATGACCTCCGGTATCGGCGAAAATGACGATCGGAATGGCGCGACCGCCCATCGTCAAAAATTCGTCCATCGTGTCGAGGTGCTCCTCCATAATGAGCACTTCCGTCGGAATGCCGCTAACTTCCATCGCACGGAACACGACCGGTACATTGCGCACGACGTCTCCGCACCATTCCGCAGCCAGAATGAGACAGCGCAAATCGTCGCGGTTGTTAAGCGATTCGAAAAATACGCGATCGTCCTCGTTCCACTCGAAACGCTCGTACCAGTCCTCGAACGCCTCCTTGTTTTTTTGCATGGAATCGCGGAACTGCTGCGGGCTGATGCCCTTGTTCAGCTTAACCGCTACATTTTTACTCATTGGCAACTCCTCGCTTTCCCGAAAAACTTGGTATTGCTTCTATTGTAGCAGAACGGGCGTACGGATAACAGGCCGGACCGAAGGCGCGCAAGCCGGGCGATTCCCGAACGTCCATGTGTCATCCGCTGACAAGCCTGCGCATAGACTAGCCCTGGAAGCACAATGAGCAGAACCGGAAGGGGAGGATGAAGTTGTCCAAAGTGTTCGTGGTCAGCAAAAAGCAAGTCCGGCTGTTCGTCTATGTCGCGCTCGCCGTCATCGTTGCGGCATTTTATTTGCGGTACGAGCAGGCGCGAGCGGTAAACGCGACGGAGCAAGGCGAACAAATTTTTCATCTGGTAACCGGCGAGTTTAAAACGACGACCGCTGACGGCAAGGAACTGGAAGCGTACCGGTGGGACCCGGGAACGATCGTCGTGCGCAAAGGCGAGTCGGTTGAACTGAACATTACGGGCGTCAACGGCGCCAGCCACCCGTTTGTCATCGAGGGGCTCGGCGTGCGCGGCGAGGTAACGAAAGGAAACACGACGACGGTCCGGTTCAAGGTGGACAAAAAAGGCACGTATCCGATCCGGTGTCTGACGCATGCCGATATCCATTCGAACGGTCCGATGGTCGGCTATATCGTCGTACTGTAACGCTTTGGCTCCGAAAGACAGTGGCGGACGCGCGAACGAGCGCATACATATAGGGATGGAAGGAGGCGGTCATTATGAAGCCGCAAAGCGAAAAGTATCAGGCCGGCTACCCTACCGCCCGTAAAATCCGCCGCGCCTGCAACCAGGAGCTGTACCGGACCGTCAAGCGATTGAAAAAATGGATTCCGAAGGAGCGCATCCAGCAGGCGGAAAAGCTGTATTTTCAAAAAGTCACCCTCAACTTGCCGTGGATCTACGAGCATTACAGCAACCGAAAGGCGCTGGCGGACTGGTGGGACGAAAATGTCAGCGGAGAGATCGCCGAGCTGTGGGAAGTCGACCGCGCGAAGCTGTGCGCCGCGTTCCGCGAAGCTTTTGGAGGTTGAAACGTGCCGGCCGTCCTGACCCGACTGAGGAGCCGGGCTGTTCCGGATCGAAAGGAACGGCCTGGCTGATGCCGGTTGCAGGCGGTTGCAGCGTGGAACGCTTCACCAACGTCTGGAACCAGGCAGTTGCAGGCTGATGCCCGCTCGTTATGCGGTTTGATTCGGGTTCGGCATCCGTTCCGGCTGCATGGCTACGCGCCCTCTCACGCCTCCCCGGTTCTCGACGCGATTCCCGAGCTTGGCCTGCGCGTTTCGACAGATGAGCCGACAGATGAGCCGATAGCCGCGAGTTTATTTGCACAAAATACACCTAATTCGGCATAATCGCTCAATATGCCCTATCCCTGGTAGTGTCAAGAAGTTTGT
>NZ_JBCNFP010000041.1:0-86070 GCF_050481165.1 Paenibacillus cisolokensis | reverse complement strand
GCCGCGGTCCCGGCCGGCGCCGGGGCATCGCCCGCGCCGCCGGCGTGCGCCGCTGCCGCCGCTTCCTGCGGCAGCGGCAGCCCCATGACCGGATCGGGCACGACATCGATCCGGTCGCGCGCGACGCCCATCCGCCCGAGCAGCTCGGCGGATTCGGCGTCGCGCACCGACACATACGCGCTCCGCCGCATCACATGGCGGATCAGCGGATCCATCCAGCGCCGGTTCACCGGCCCGATCCCTTGCGAGTAAATGAAGGTCGGCTTGCCGAGCAGCTGCGCCAGCTTGATGATGCCCGTATAATACGGGATCGTCAGCGCGCCCGTCGCATCCTGCAGCAGGCTTCCGCCTCCGCTGATCAGACCGTCGCTTGCCCGCAGCGCCCGCAGCACCTCCGCCGGGCGCATCCGGTGAACGGCGTCGACGCCGTACATCTCCGCCGTCCAGGCCGGGTCCGCGGACAGCACGACCGGACGGATATCCGCGCCCTGTGCCGCACCCTGCTCCTTCAGCGCCAGCAAAATCGACTTCAGCACCGCTTCGTCGCCGCTATTGCGAAAGCCGTAGTAGCCGGAAATGACCAGGCGCCTCACCATTTCAGGTTTCGAGGTCCCCATCGTTTCCATGCCCCCTCAACGATTTGCCACGCTGCGATGATGACGATTCCGATCACCGCGCCGAGGCCGAGGCCGAGAACTACGCGAATCGCCGAGATGTGCAGCGGCGTATGAATATGGGCGAACGTATCGACCATCGACAGCTGGCCGATCGACCCCACAATTAACAATACCCAGGCAACCCGATATCGAAGCGCCACGAACAATCCGAATATAAACAGCGGATGCGACAGCAAAAATTCTTTGAACCGCGGACGAACCCCGAATGTCGACTCCAGCGTATTGCGGAAGAACAGCTCGAGCGACGTAGCCGTTCCGGCGTTGCCCGTGCGCGACATATAGTACATGCCGACCACTCCGAGTACGCCCGCTACGGCCACCCACAGCACCGTAATCGGCATCTTCAAAATCCGTTTGGCGCTGCCGACGACCGACGCCCCGGTATACAGGAACACATAGACGGCGGTAAGCGCAATCGGCGCGAGATGAAGCAGGCTGACGCCCCGGAACTGCTCCAGCACAAGGCTGTAGGTTACGTCGTTCAGCAGCCCGACCACGAACGGAACCGCGGCGAGCGAAATAAGCGACGTCACGGCAAAAATCGTAAGGGCGAGCCCGAACCGTTTGCCGGCCGACAGCCCGTCGAACATCCAGCGTACCGGACGCCCTTCTTCCGCGTCGCTCTCCTTGCCGCCGAATGCGCCGCTGCGCGCCGCAATCGTCCAGTCCGTCCCGCCGACGGCCCGGCGCGCGCCGTCCGTACGGTTTCGTACCCGATTGACGGCCCACACCATGGCCAGCGTCGGCGCGCTGATCGACGCGCCGAGCGCCAGCGCCTGCTCCAGCAGCGAGCCGGAAAGCACCAGATAAATGCCCGCGCTTCCGAGCAGGCCGAGCACGAATGCGGGAATGAGCAGAACCGGTACGAAAGCGCCGACGAGCAGCGCGATCAAAGCGATGGCGCCAAGCGCCACCACGCCTTTGACCGGCGTCTGCCAGCCGTAGGTTTTCACATCGAAATGCCTGGCCGACCCGGAGGAAAATCCGAACGAAGCGAGCCGCTCAACCGCTCCGTCTTCGCTGCCGATCGCCTTGTAGATATTGTCCAGCGGGTGAACGACGCCGCCTTGCTCGAGACTGCGGGTAGGTGCGCCGTTCATGTAGAACATCCGGATATTGCGATCCTTCGCCGCCAGCAGGAAACGGTCGGCGATCGCATCCGGCGACATCGCGGCCGCGTCTCCGTCGGAGAGCGAATACAGTCTGACGATATTGTAATCGGTCAGAAGCGCCAGGCGCGAAAGACCCGCTTGCGGCACCCTCATATTTTCGATAGACACGACCCCGATGCCGTACCGGTTGAGCAGCTTTCCAAAATGCTCCAGGCTTTTCAACTCGGCATTGTCGTTGTAGCCTTTCACCGAATTGCCGTCAAACAGAATGCGTTTGACGCCAAGCTCCGCGAACCCGGCCAGCATCCGCTCCGTCGCGTCCGGATCGTACGGCCGCACCCGGTCGGACAGTCTCGGCAAGATTTGGAACCCGGCATCCTTCAACTGCTTCAATGCCATCGGATCGGGCGGCATCGTTTTCAGGATGGCGTCTTCCACCGGCGTTTGGATCACCATGCCGTTGCGTCCGCCAAACGACCAGGAACCGAACGGGATGTCCAGCCTGGCGAACGTTTCCTCGATCATCGGACGAATCGCCGCTTCTTCCTCCGGACCGGTGAACAGCAGGTACGTATAGTTCTCGCCGACCGTCGGCAGCTTCCCCTGCAGCGTGGCGGCCTGCGTACCGTTGTACAGCGTCAGGCGGCCGGCGGTCGACAATTCGGCCAGCGTCGACTCGAATACGGCCATCGTCGTAATGCCGGCGTTCTTCATTTGCTTCAAATGTTCGTTCAGGAATGCCCGGGGATGTGCATGATACGATGCGATCTGCACCAGATTGCGATAATTGAATACGAATTCCACTTCCTTGGAAGTCTGCTCCATCTGCACTCGCACAACGCCGAGCGGCACGGCGGCGATCATGCCGATCAGCGTCAACGCCAGGAGCCATTTCTGGGCCTTACGGTTCCATTGCTGCCATCGAAGCACGAAGTCCACTCCTTAACCTACTTGATCGACCCGTCCCATTACCGCTTTGGTCAGGCGGGCCACTTTGGCGGAAGCGTCTTCCCGAGAGCTTCCCTTGACCGCAAAATATACTTTGATTTTCGGTTCCGTGCCCGAAGGACGCAAGCAAAACCACGAACCGTCAGCCAACAAAAATTTCAGCACATTTTCAGGGGGCAACCCGTCCAATCCGCCTTGATAGTCCAGCACCCGGTTCACCGTCACGCCTGCGACTTCGGCAGGAGCGTTCGTCCGCCAGTCTTCCATGATCGCCTGAATTTTCTGAACGCCGTCGATCCCTTTCAGGGTGCGGGACTCCAGATGCTCCTGGTAGTAGCCGAATTGTTCGTACAGTTCAAGCAGCACATCGTACAGCGACTTGCCCTGACGGCTATAGTATGCCGCAGCCTCGCAAATCAATAACGACGCGACGACCGCGTCCTTGTCGCGGGCATACGTGCCGGTCAAATAGCCGTAGCTCTCTTCGTAGCCGAACAGAAACGTTTTTTCGCCCGACTTCTCGTACTGCGTCATTTTTTCCCCGATATACTTGAAACCGGTCAGCGTATTGACTACTTCCGCCCCGAAATGCCGGGCGATATCGGCGCCCATCTCGCTCGTTACGATCGTCTTAACAACGACTCCGTTCTCCGGCAGCCGTCCCTGTTCTTTAAGCTGGCTCAAAACGTAATAAATCATCAGCGCGCCGGACTGATTGCCGGTGAGCGCGACATATTCTCCCTCATGGTTGCGGACGACAGCGCCCATCCGGTCGCAATCGGGGTCGGTGCCGATAATAATGTCGGCGTCCACCTTCCGCGCCAGCTCGATGGCCAGCTCGAACGCTTCGCGTTCTTCCGGGTTGGGCGATTTGACCGTGCTGAAATAACCGTCCGGCTGTTCCTGCTCCGGAACGACCGATACCCTTCTGAAGCCCGCTTCCCGCAGCACCTCGCGAACGGGAATATTGCCGGCCCCGTGAAGCGGCGTGTAGACGACGGCGAATCGCTCGCCCAGCTCGCCCTGCAGCAGCTCCCGGTTCAGACTTTGCGCCGTGACGGCCTTCACGTAATCCTGGTCTTCCCGCTCGCCGAGCCACTTAAGCAGCCCTTTCTGTTCCGCTTCTTCCCGGGAAAGCCGCTTCACTTGATCGAAGCTTTGCACTTGCCGGATCGCCGCAATGACCTGCTCCGCAGCGGCCGGAACGAGCTGGCAGCCGTCCGCCCCGTACACTTTGTAGCCGTTGTATTCGGGCGGATTGTGGCTCGCCGTCACGACGATGCCGCCGGAAGCTTTCAATGACCGGACCGTGTACGACAATTGGGGAGTCGGACGAAGCGACGGGAACAGATACGCCTTGATGCCGTTCGCAGCCAGCACAAGGGCGGCATGAAGCGCAAACTCCGGCGAACGGTTTCGCGAATCGTGGGCGATGACGACCGACGGGGCGCTTTCCCGCTGCAGCAGCCATTCGGCCAATCCCTGGGTCGCTTTGCCGACGGTGTAGACGTTCATCCGGTTCGTCCCTGCTCCCATGACGCCGCGCAATCCTCCGGTTCCGAACTCCAGATCCCGGTAAAACCGGTCCTCGATTTCCTTCTTTTGCCCGGAAATTCCGCGCAGCTCTTCCTTCGTCGCCTCATCGATGTAGGGGTCGTTCAACCAGGCTTCATATCGCTCATGCGCCGCTTGAAGTGACATGGCACCCATCCTTTCGTTTCCATTTAATCATCGATTAAAAATATCTAATAGCGTCAATTATTAACAGCGTCAATTCGGATCGGACAGCGCGAACATCAGCTCGCCCTCCGCCACCTTGCGGCCGTCCACCGTCGCCACGGCTTGTCCTTTGCCTATCGTACCTTTCAGGCGTGTAATTTCAACTTCGAGCCGCAACGTATCGCCGGGTTTGACCTGGTCGCGGAAGCGAAATCCGTCTATTCCGGCAAAAAAGCCCAGTTTCCCGCGATTTTCCTCCTTCATCAGCATGGCGACCGAACCGACCTGAGCCAGCGCTTCTACGATCAGAACGCCGGGCATGACAGGATAACCCGGAAAATGTCCGGTAAAAAACGGTTCGTTCATCGTTACATTTTTGATACCCACCGCCCTTACCCCGGCTTCCACTTCCAAAATGCGGTCAATCAGCAGAAACGGCGGACGATGAGGGATAATCTCCTGAATTTGCGTAATGTCAAGCATGGCAGCGTCTCCTTTCGCGGCATGGCGCATAATTAAGCGCCGCTTTGAAAAAAATAGAGGCATCCTTCGTGAAACTGCAGTTCATGAAGGTTGAGATAAGGGGGTCTGGCTTTCGGATCGAAGCATCCGCCGGCCGGGCCTCTTTTCACGACGCGTCGGCGCCGTCGGCGCCGGGCTTTGCGGGCGTCTCTTGCGCAGAGGATGGCACGGACCGGTTCATGGACAGAAACAGCGCGATATACATCCCCGACGTTATAAACGAAAACGCGATGACCCCCCACAGACATTGCTGTGCATACGGCACATCGAAAAAAATGAGCATGATGGCTATGTAATATAGCACGGTCGTCAGCTTGCCCATCCAGTTGGCCGGCACTGTCTTTTTCCCGCGAAAATGAAAAAAGGCCGAACCGACAATCATCCCGAGATCGCGCACGAACATCAAAACCGCCGCCGCCCACGGAATGCGTCCGGTCAGAACAAGAGACAGAATGACCGTAATGAGCATCAGCTTGTCCGCGAGCGGATCGAGCATCATGCCTGCCGCCGTCACCTGGCCGCTCTTGCGGGCAATATAACCGTCCAGAATATCGGTCAATCCCGCCGCGGCGACAATGAGAAAAGCCGATATCAAGCGACCGTCGGCAAACACGGCGACGTAAACGGGAATGAGCAGAAACCGCAGAAGTGTCAACATATTCGGCAAATTCACGCTTACGCCCCCTTCTTTCCATTCTCGCTCCATTCCCGCCGAACTTGCTGATTTTTCGGGCTGCGAGGTCCCCACTCATTATAACTCTATGCCGGCAAAAAAAAAACACCTCCCAAGTCCGGCTCTTGAGCGGTGATACGGCCGTCCGACCGTTCGGAATCGAACAATCAGGAATCGGCAAAAATAAGATCGTACATATGCTGCCACGTAGCCCAATCGAACACGTCGTCGGCAGATCCGTTGCCCAGCACGACATACCCGATGTACAATCCGCCGCACAGCGCGATTAGAAAAAGAACGGGTACGACGCATATTCGAAGAATGATACGCAAGGCACGCAGCCATCTGGAACGGCTCCTGCCCGAAGCGCCCGCCTTGTTGGCGGAAGGCGTTTCCCCTTCGGTCCGGGAAGCCGCGTCATTCCCGCGTTCCCGGCCGCCTTCGTCATGGGAGAGACGATCGGCGGTTTCCCGGTCCTTCTTTCGGGAAACGCCAAGTTTCGCCTTTTCCACGCTCATGTCCATCATCCTATCTATCCGCGCAGCGAATTGGCCATGCCCATCATCATGTCACTGGACGACAATGCCCTTGCGCTCAGCTGGTAAGCGCGCTGCACGTTAATCAATTCCGTCAATTCGTCGACCAGACTGACGTTCGACTGCTCCAGATATCCCTGATGCAGCGAAATCCGGTTCCCCTCGCCGGGCACGATATCGGTCAGCACGTCGTCCCGATTCACCCCGTTCGGAACCGCAAACAAATTGTCCTGAACCGCCGCCAGCAGCGCCGGCTTCGTCGGTTCCACTACCTTCAGCCGACCGAGTCCGACCGCAGTCCCTTCGGCGTTCACGGCTTCCAGCCGGCCGTCCGGATAAATCCGAAGATCGCAGTTCGGAGGCAGTACGACATTGCCTTCGACCGTCTGTCCGTCCGCGCCGGTCATCACCGCTACGACCGGATATCCGTCGCCTGTTGCCAAAATGGTATCACCGTTTCCGTTCAACGTCAACTGGAACGCGCCGTTGCGCGTAAACGCGCGCGTCCCTTCCGCATCGGTCACCACTTCGAACAGCGCATTGCCTTCGATCGCGACATCGGTCGAAAGTCCCGTTTCTTTAAGCGCACCCTGACTGAGGTCCGGCTGAAGCATATGTATTCGCGCTCCCCAGCCCTGGGAAAATCCGCCCGGCGTAAGACGCCCCGGCCGCTCGAATGCCTCCGGCTGCTGCTGCACGGTGCGAAGCAGATCGCTGAACGTCGCTTGCTTCCGTTTGTAGCCGGCGGTATTGACATTGGCGACGTTTTCGGCGAGCAGATCGAGACGCTGCTGCAGTCCGTTCATCGACGACATGGCGGTGATCATGGAATTGTTCACGTATTATCCCCCTCCGGTTACACCCGTCCGACTTCGTTGGCGGCCTTTTCCAGACTCCGGTCATAAAACTGGACGACTTTCTGATTCGCTTCGTATGCCCGAACAGCCGCCATCATGTCGACCATCGATTGGGCGGAATCGACATTGGACCGTTCGATATAGCCTTGATGAACGACAACTGCGTCATTCGCCTCAAGCTCGCGGGCAAGCGCAGCATCTTCTTCGTTCAGCCGGAATTTGCCGTCTCCTTCGCGAACGAGGCGGTTCGGGTCGTCGATCCGGGTGAGCAGCAGCCGCTGGCCGGTCGGCTCGCCCGTCTCGGCATCCACGAATTGTCTGTCCGCCGTCAAGGACAGTCCCTCCAGGCTTGTCCCCGGCTCGAAACGGATCGGTTGGCCGCCCTCGCCGAGCATCGCCGCCCCGTCAGGCGTGATCAGATCGCCGGTTTCGGTCAGCACGAACTGCCCGCCTCTCGTGTAGCGGATTTCACCGTCCCTGTTCTGCACGGTAAAGAACGCTTGCGGCTGAAAAATCGTTTCGCCTTCCGGCGTCACGTACTTGCCCGATTCGTCGAATACGGCTCCCGGTACGGCAATTTCGGAGACGATCGCGAAGTCGGACATCCGGTTCGTCTTCAGCAGATCGCCCTGCAAATGCAGCAGCAAACTCTCTTCGGCCAGCACGCCCGTATGGATCGGACCGATAGCCGCATTAGGCTGATCGCTGGCGCCGACGATCGACAGAAGCATCTCCGGAAAGGAGCGGGACACGGCGACCGACTGCTTGTAGCCGGGCGTGTTCAGGTTGGCTATATTGTTCGTCACCGTATCGTGGCGGCGCTGCTGGGTGAGCATTCCCGACGCGGCCGTGTACAGACCTCTCAGCAAGATTATGACCTCCTCAAGACTTTGCGAAGCAAAGTCATCTTCGTAAGCATAAGCTTAGACTTTGCGCAGCAAAGTCATCTTCGTAAGCATAAGCTTAGATTTTGCGCAGCAAAGTCATCTTCGTAAGCATAAGCTTGGACACTCCATAATAATATTATCGGCCGGCGAAGCCCGAAACGTGAATCGTTCGCGCTGGCCGGCCTTTGTCGCAGTCCCGTCCTATACTACGCTCTGATCTTGCGACGCGTCACCTTGTCGAGGTTGTCCAGCATAATGCCGGTTCCCTTTACCACGCAATGCATCGGATCGTCGGCAACGAGTACGGGAACTTTCAGCTCCTCCGCCAGCAAGGCGTCAAATCCGTCAAGCAGCGCTCCCCCGCCTGTAAGAATGACCCCCCGGTCAATAATATCCGCCGACAGCTCCGGCGGCGTCTGCTCCAATACCGACTTCGCCGAAGCTACGATGGTGTAGACGGAGTCCCACAGCGCCTCCTGCACTTCTTCCGAACGAATCGTAATCGTAAGCGGCAGGCCCGTCACCATGTCGCGTCCGCGAATGTCCATTTCTTCCCGTTTGCCGTCGGCATGCACCGTGCCGATTTTGATCTTAATATCTTCGCTCGTCCGTTCTCCGATCAGCAGCTTGTACTTGTTTTTAATATATTTCATAATCGCGGCGTCAAACTTGTCCCCCGCGACTTTAATCGAAGCGGCGGTCACAACGTCTCCCATCGACAGGACGGCTACGTCCGTCGTGCCGCCTCCGATATCGACCACCATATTGCCGCTCGGCTGGTAGATATCCATACCTGCGCCGATCGCCGCCGCTTTCGGCTCCTCTTCCAAATAAACCTCCCGCGCCCCGCTGCGTTCAGCCGCCTCGCGTATCGCTTTTTGCTCGACCGACGTAATGTTCGTTGGCGCGCAGATCAGTATGCGCGGGCGGCTGTACCAGTTGCGTCCGCCGACACGGTCGATGAACGCTTTCAACATAATTTCCGTAATTTCAAAATCCGCAATAACACCGTCTTTGAGAGGACGAATGGCAACAATATTGCCGGGAGTCCGCCCGACCATCCGATGCGCTTCTTCTCCGACAGCCAGCACGCGCTTCGTGTCGCTTTCGATCGCGACGACGGAAGGCTCGTCAAGCACGACGCCTCTGCCCTTCACGTGAATCGACACATTGGCCGTTCCGAGATCAATTCCGATATCCTTGCTCAGCATAAGGGTTACGTCCTCCAACGAAATAATGTTCGGCATATCTAAACATCATCATAAAATGATGCCAAAAGCATGGCAATACCCAACATTATTAATTCGCCAGAAAACGGAAAATCCCTTTTTTTTCAAAGCGCCGATAATCAATCAATTTTTGCCGCAGCGATCACCTCCCGCTTCTTGCTGTTCGATTTCTTGTATTTAATCTTGGTCGCTTCTCCTCCCCTCAAGTGGCGGATCGACTTATGGTACTCGAGAATGTGCTTGACCTGATCCGCCAAGTCGGGATTGATTTCCGGCAACCGTTCGGTTAAATCTTTATGCACCGTGCTTTTGGAAACGCCGAATTCTTTGGCGATCGTCCGTACCGTATGCTTCGTTTCCACGATACAACGGCCGATTTTTATCGTCCGTTCTTTGATGTAATCGTGCACGTTCCCGCCTCCCTGCTCGAGATAGTTTGGTACATTATATGAGGGGTACGGGTAGATATTCTTTATAGCCAAGCGTGACAAGCCTCAATCCTGCAATAATTTTCAAATTCGCATCCGAAACGGCGGCCGGGAATGACTCCCTCATTTTTATAGCTCGTATGCCGCCGCAGCGCGTTTTTCCCCGGTTCCAAAATGAAACAGGCAAAGGACGATGCCCTTGCCTGTCTCATTCAAGTTCCGTTATGGCTGATCGAACAAAATGTTCGGGTCGATCGGCTTGCCGTCCTTCAGCACTTCGAAGTGAAGATGTACGCCTTGGTCTTTTTCCAGCTCGTTGCGGCCCGCTTTGGCAATAACCGTGCCCTGCTTCACATCCTCGCCATTCTCGACCTGAATGTCCGCCAGGCTCTGGTATACGGTCGTCAGGCCGTCGCCATGGGTAATTTCCACGATGCCGCCGTTCGTCGGATGTTTTTCCACCCGGCTGATTTTGCCGCTGAGCGCGGCCAGCACGTCGAACGTTTCATTGTTCGGACTTGCCCAGTCGATGCCCGTATGCGGCGTGAACGTATTGCCGGTCTGCAGCATCGCCGCCGCGCGCTCCTCGCCGGAAGCTTCGGCATTGTAGTAAGGAATCGTTTCTTCCAGCTCGTCCCGGTTGGCGACCGGATACTGCATCAGCTCGCCGCCGGTCGTCACCTCCAGCGTATCTTCCTGTACAGCCTGTTCACCGTTTGCCCCTTCGGTCTCCGTCAGTTCGGAAGTCTCGGATGCCGGCTCGGGTTGTTCCGCTCCCTGATAGATCCACATTAAGGTTACGATGATAGCTGCCGCGGCCACGAACACTGCCGGAGAAACCCATCTTTTCGACAGCGCCTTTTTCCAGCCCGAAGACTTGGCAGCAGACGATTCTCCCATTGCGGTTTTGGGAGCTTCTTGCTCTTGTTTCGGTTTGTTCTGCTCATTCATCTTCTATCACCTCACTAGCCATTGTTGCCAGAACGATTCTGTTTATACGTGAGATGATCGCTATTTTTGAAGATTGCAAGCGAATGGCCGCGACGAGATTGCCGGAACGGCTATCGTTCCACAAGCTTCGAAGCTTGTTCGATTTTCGTTCCCGAATAATAGTGGCGCAATATTTGCCCGGCTGTCGAGCCTTCCATGGCCATACCATTGGCTCCCCACTGGCTCATGCCGACACCGTGTCCGTAGCCGTAGGTGGTCACTTCCACCTTATCGCCTTCAATCTTCCATTCGAATTGCGTGGATGGAAGACCTAGCTTCTCTCTCACTTCGCGCCCGCTCCACGTTCGGTCTCCGGCTGCGACCGATTGGATCCGGTGCCCGTCGGTCCACTCCAGCACCCGAAGCGAAGCCGCCTCCCGCTTGCGGATTCCGAGCAACCGGCAAAATTCGCCGAGCTCGAACGTTACCGTTTCTTTATATTTCGGGGAAATATGGATGTCCCACGGGCTTGCGACACTGCGCAAATAAGGCAGTTCCTCCTGCCAGTAGTCTTCCGAATTTTCCGTATACCCGTTGCTGGTCGAGAAAAAAGCCGCCTCTATCGGCTCGCCGTCATACGTGATGACGAGTCCCTTCGTCTCCTCGACGACACGATTCAATTTGTCCAGATTCTTTTTCCTCTCTTCTTCCGGCCATTGCTTAGCGAGCTGTTTCAAAGAGATATATACTTGATGATCGATCGTATCGGTAACATCGGCCCCGTCGACCGTCATGCCGCTGCGATCCCCGAGCGTCAACCGTCTGACGATATAGGTACGCGCAGCGATCGCCTGCGCCTTGAGCGCTTCCTCTTCGAATTCGATCGGCATTTCGCCGGCCACGACTCCCCGAATATACAATTCGAGCGGAACTTTCTCAATCCGCTTCTCCTTCGTCAAATAGACGCGAACGATCATCCGGTCGAGCGGCCCCGGAGCCGGCTGCGCGTCGTCCTGCCGATCCGAAGACGCAACCTCCCGGGACGAACCCGTGCCGGCCATGTCCCTATTCAATGTCTCTTGCGCCGAAGCCGAATCGGCGCCTTCACGGCTCTCGACCGCGGAAGCGCGATCTGCGGGGACGGATGGCTTGTCCGCCCGTACGCCCGCATGAAGACCGGCCAGCGCCCCTCCCAGCAGCGCGCCAAGCCCGAACAGTATCCACCAGCGCGCCGCCCTTTTCCCGGCCCAACGCCGCAGCCAGCTTCGCCGCCCGCCGATAATCCGCCATCTTATCGCTCTCATTTTCCGCTCCTTCCTGTCCCGGCAAGCTGTGATTGATCCCATTCTATGAGCGGATCTAATAGAATAGAACCGGCTTTCTAGCAGCGCCCTGGTCATCCAAAAAAAAGAAGCTGCGATATTCGCAGCTTCCGATAATGTTATGAAATTCGACGCCCGATCGAACAGGCGGTCAGCCCTCCGGGCTCAAGCCCAGGTCGGCTGCACTTTGATAACCGTGACATCCTTCTCGCGCTTGCTTTCCTTGTTGTCCTTGCTATCCGCGCCGGAAGCGGCCGATGACGGGATTGGCGGTACAGGTGCGGTATGGACCACTTCGCTCAAAGAAATGCGGGGAGCGGCTTCGGCCGGTTCCGCTTCCTTCAGACGCTCGATAGAAGCGCCAAGCGCGGCCAGCTTGCCGGTAATATCGACGTAGCCGCGGTCGATATGATGCACGCCTGTAATTTCCGTCTCGCCATCCGCGCACAGCGCGGCGCAGATCAGGGCGGCGCCGGCGCGCAGATCCGTCGCGCAGACTTTCGCCCCGCACAACGCCGAACCGCCGCTTACGATAGCCGATCGGCCTTCCACTCGAATTTGTCCGTTCATCTTCAGGAACTCTTCGACATGCATGAACCGGTTCTCGAAGACGGTCTCCGTCACGACGCTCGTTCCTTCGGTCACCATCAGCAGCGCCATCATTTGCGCTTGCATATCGGTGGGAAATCCCGGATAAGGAAGCGTTTTGACGTCGACCGATTTGAGCGGTCCGTTCGCCTGTACGCGAATACCGTTCTCTTCCTCCTCGACTTTCACGCCGATCTCTTGCAGCTTGGAAATAACCGGACCGAGATGATCGCTGATGGCCCCTTCGATAAAGACGTCGCCGCCGGTAATCGCCGCGGCGATCATGAACGTGCCGGCTTCCACGCGGTCGGGAATAACCGTATGCGTTACACCGCGCAGCCGTTCCACGCCTTCAATCCGGATTACACCGGTGCCGGCTCCCCGGACTTTGGCGCCCATCTTGTTCAAATAATTCGCCAGATCAACAATTTCCGGTTCCTTGGCGGCATTGTCAATGATCGTCGTTCCTTCGGCCAGGACGGCGGCCATCATAATATTTTCGGTCGCGCCGACGCTGGCGACGTCCAAATAAATTTTCGCGCCTTTCAACCGTCCTGCCGTTTTCGCCTCGATGAATCCTTGACCGATCATAATTTCCGCGCCCAGCGCCTCGAAGCCTTTCAGATGCTGGTCGATCGGCCTTGTGCCGATCGCGCATCCTCCCGGCAGCGATATCCGCACCTGCCCCACCCGGGCAAGCAGCGGACCCATGACGAGGAACGAAGCACGCATTTTACGTACAAGCTCATATGGGGCCTCAAACGAGGTTATGTTCGTTGCGGTAACCCGCATCGTTTCATTTGCGTATGTCAGTTGCGCTCCAAGCGATGCAAGCACGTGTTGAATCGTTATTACATCGTCGAGGAGGGGAACGTCGCAGATGACGCTTTCTCCTTCTGTTGCTAACAATGAGGCTGCCAGTATGGGGAGGACGGCATTCTTCGCGCCATGCACCCGAACCGTTCCCTCCAGCCTACGGCCCCCGCGGACGACTATTTTGCTCATCTTATGGTTTCCCTCCGCGCTTCCTAATTCCGAAAAATATGGTACTCTTGCTCGATGCCAAACTTCATCATAACATTCCTCTACATGAATCGACAAGCGTTTATTTCCAGCACCTTACGTCGTACTGCATAAATGCGTATATGCCGGCCGGTATCGCTTGAGCAAAGTGATCTGCGGCGCATCGTCAGCCGGCCCCAATGCTGACAAATAGCGCGTTTTCATAAGATTCGTAAAGAAGTGCCGATTTCGTACCGTTACGTATTACCCATTGTTGACATATTTCGCCGTTGTTATTCGACAAAACCTCTCAGCATGTTCGACCAATGCCAATAATCCAGAATAAACGAAGCGAAGGCATGGCCGAGCACGATCGCCAGCATAACCTGGAGAATGCGCGCCTTGGGTCCTTTCGGCCTGCGCATGAAAACATCCAGTTTCAGCTCCTGAAGAACGGTCCAGGCGAGCACAATGCTGAACAATACGACGACAATCGAGAGCAGACCGGTCATTCCGGTCAGCGTGTGGATCCGATCGATATCCATAAGTTAACCACATTCTCCCTTGCTCGAACCTTTAATCCTCGAAACTTTATTATAACGTATATCCCCGGCCATACAGAAGCCGCGCGGACCTGAGTACTGCGCGGCATGGAAAACAGCTTTGGATTGGGACGGGCGATTAGGCCGTCAACGGATTATCAAATCGCCCGGCAAGGAGAATATCCGATCGATCCACTGCATAACCGGATTCGGAAACAGGCCGAGCAGCACCGTCGCAACCGCGCATAGCCACAGCGTCAGCGACACGGTTGCCGGCATCCTGAGCGGTTCGTCCGAAGCGGTACGCATGAACATTTGACGAATGATGCCGAAGTAAAAATAGTAGGTCACAATGCTGGTTACGGCCATAATCGCCGCCAGCCAATACTGCCGTTCGGCGGCCGCGCCCATCAGAATGAACAGCTTGCCGAAGAAGCCTCCGGTCACCGGCAATCCGGCCAAAGACAGCAGAAGGACGACCGATGCCGCCGCCGTCCAGGGAGCCCGGTGATACAGGCCTGCAAAGCGGCTGATCTCCGTGTTGCCGGTCGAATCCGACACCGCCGACAGCACGGCGAACATGCCGATGTTCATGAACAGATAAGCGGCAGCGTAGAAGAAAAATTCGCCGAAATTGTTGCTGTGCGCGCCGGACAGCGACAGGCCGATCGGCACGAGCAAATATCCGGCGTTGGCTACGCCGGACAGCGCCAGGAGCCGCTTGGCGTTCCGCTGCCGGAGCGCCGCCGCGGAGCCGACGATCATCGCCATTGCCGCCACCGCCAGCAGCGCTGTAAACACGTCCTTGTTTACCGGCGCAGCGCCCGATTCCGCGAAATAGACGGTGTTGTAGAAGACCCGCATGACGATCGCAAGCGCCGCCGTTTTCGAGACGACTGCCAGGTAGGCGGTTACCGGAGTCGGAGCTCCCTGATACACATCCGGAGCCCAGGCGTGGAACGGAGCGGCCGCAATTTTGATGCCGAAGCCGGCGATCATGAAGAAAAAGGCGGCGTACACAAGCGCTTGATAATCCGTCACCAGCTGCGGCAGCGCCATTCCGATCTCATTCAGTCCCGTCGATCCCGTCAAGCCATACAGATAAGACATGCCGAACAGAATAAATGCCGACGATATGCCCCCGGTTACGATGTACTTAAAGGCGGCCTCGAACGATTTCGAGCTTCGTTTCCGGAGTCCGACCAGGACATAGGTCGTAATGCTCAGCAGTTCCAGACCGATATACAGCGTAATCAGATCGCCAGCGGAAGCCATCGTCATCGCCCCGATCGTCGCCGGCAGCAGCAAGTAGTAAAACTCCCCGCGCGTCGGAACGTCCCGCTCTTTCACCGTCTCGACGCTCATCAGCAAAATGAGTCCGGTTGCGGCGAGAAACACCGTCTTCATCAAACTTGCGAAATCGTCAATGCGGTAGCTGTCGCCGAGAAGGCTGACTGCGGCGCCTGCCCGGACCGCGTCTTCCGGAGCGCCCCAGACCGGATTCATCTCCAGCATTCTCCAGATGACAAGCCCCATCGATACCAGCACGCCGCCAAGCGCAATCCACCCGATTAGCGAGCGGTTATACTTCCTGGGCATGAGCAGATCCAGCAGCACCAGCGCCAGCATAAAGGCGGCAAGCGTAGCTTCCGGCGCGAGATAGCCCATGTCCGCCCACGTTATCGGCGCACTCCATTGCCCTCCGGTCATGGTCTATCCCCCTTCCCTTACGATGAATGTGTCCAGGAGCGGTCCGAAGCTTTGCTGAAGCGTATCGGTTACGAGCGACGGATACACGCCGAGCAGCACGATCAAAGCCATCAGCGCGATCATCGGCACCGCTTCGATCAGCCGCGCATCCGGCAGCGCAGCATGCTGTTCATTCAGCGGCCCGTACGTGATGCCGAGCACGCTGCGAAGCACATAGACCGCCGCCATAATAACGCCAAGCACCGCCAGCGCCGCCAGTGCCTTCTGCGTTTCGAACAGCCCGAGCAGCGCCAGAAACTCGCCGATGAAACCGGACAGTCCGGGCAGTCCGAGCGAGGCGAGGCCCGCCGCCAGCAGAAGGCCGCTCATGAACGGCAATGGTCTCGCCAGCCCGCCCAGCTCCGGCAACCGCGTCGTGCCGGTCCGTTCGTACAGGCTGCCGACGATCAGAAACAGCAGCGCCGATATAAGACCGTGGGACACAAGCTGGAAGACGGCTCCTTGCAAACCGATTTCATTCAACGACGCGATGCCCAGGAGCACGATCCCCATATGGCTGACCGATGAGTAGGCGAGCACGAGCCTGAACTCCGTCTGAACGAAGGCCAGAACCGCCCCGTACAGCATATTGACAACGCCAAGCGCCGCCAGCGCAACCGCCCATTGCTGCGCCTGCTCGGGGAACAGGAATACGCCGAGCCGGATCAGACCGTAGGCCCCGATCTTGAGCAACACGCCGGAGTGAATCATGACAATCGATGGCGTCGCCTCCGCATGCACCCGGAGCATCCAGGTATGAAACGGGAAAATCGGCAGCTTGATGCCGAAAGCGATCAGCAGCAGCACGAACAGCGCCGTTCGCATCCCGTCCGTCAGCCGGTACGGATTGTCCGCACCGCTCCCGCCGCCGGGCTGGTTCGCGTACGACTGCGGGTCGTTCAAATTATGATGGAGCGCCTCGTAGCTGCCGCTATAAACGACGTCAAACGTCCGGTTGTCCGCTTGTTGCTCGGCGGAAAAACCGGCCGTGGCAATCAGGATGACGAATGCGACAAGCATGATGGCCGAGCCCAGACCGTTGTACAGCAAAAACTTGTTCGCCGCCTTCTCCCGGTTGAACAGCCCCCAAATGCCGATCAGGAAAAACATCGGTATGAGTGTCAGCTCGAAGAAAACGAAAAACAGGATAATGTCCCGCGCCAGGAAGACGCCGAGCATGCCGGTTTCCAAAAGCAAAAACCACAAGTAGAACGCTTTCCACCGCTTCTTGATATGAACCGACGCGAGCGCGGCCATAACGGCGACCACAGCCGTCAGCAGCACCAGCGGCAGCGACAGGCCGTCGATCCCCAGATGATATTGAAATTCCATCCTGAAAGATGCGACAGAGCCGAATGCCTCTTTATTAAGCGGTACCGATATCCACGTCATCCGCTCCTCATACGCTGCCCCTCCGGCGGCCGGATCGTATTCGGCATAAAGCCAGAGGGCGAGCGCGAGCGGCACAAGCGAAGCCGCGACCGCCGTCGTACGGAGCCAATTGCTGCGGTGACCCGGCATACAGAGAAGAACGGCGATACCGAGCAGCGGCGAGAACACAATAAGCGACAAGATCGGCCAGTCCGCCACCATTACCAGAACCTCCTTCCGACGAATAGAGCCGCAAGCACGAGGAGGCCGATAACGGCCGTCAGCCCATAGGTTTGCGCCTGCCCGTTCTGCAGCCGGATTCCGGCACGGCCGAACGCGCTGGCCGACCATCCGGCAAACCGGACGATGCCTTCCACGACGTAATCGTCAACCGCCTGCAGACCGCGGCCGAGCGCCAGAAGCGGCCGAACCGCAACCCGCTGGTAGGCTTCGTCGATATAATACTTTTGCTCCAGCGCGCGCAGCAGCCATGGCATCCGGGAGGACACGGCGTCCCGGCGAATCGAGCCTTTGGCATAAACCGCCCATCCCAAGTAGATACCGAGCAGTCCGACAGCCGTCGAGGCGACGAACGCCAAACTTCCGCCATGTGTCTCTTCCGCCGTGCCCGTCAGCCACTCGCCCAGCCAGCCGTTCCACGGCGTCTCCACGAATCCCGCCGCAATCGCCGGCACGGCCAGCAGAACGAGCGGAACCGTCATGACGGCAGGCGACTCATGCGCCCGCGCACCCGTCTTCGGCTTGCCGGCGAACACGAGGAAGAACAGCCGCGCCATATAGAAAGCGGTAAAGAGCGCCGTCAGCAGCCCGACCGCGAACAGCGCCGGATGGCCGGCAAGCGCCGCCGTCAGAATCGCGTCCTTGGACCAGAAGCCGGAAAGCGGCGGAATGCCGGCAAGCGCCAGCGCCCCGATGGCGAACGTCCAGGCGGTCAGCTTCATCCGGGCGCCAAGACCGCCTATCTCCCGAATATCCTGCGTATGTACCGCGTGAATGACGCTGCCCGCTCCGAGAAACAATAGCGCCTTGAAGAACGCGTGCGTGAACAGGTGAAAGATGCCGCCGGCGAGCGAGCCGAGACCGAGCGCCATCATCATATAGCCGAGCTGGCTGACCGTGGAATAGGCGAGTATCCGTTTGATATCGTTCTGGGCAACGGCGATCGTCGCCGCGAACAGCGCGGTGAACGCCCCGATAAACGCTACCGTATCCATGGCGGCCGGAGACGCAAGGAAGATATCGTACGTACGCGCCACCAGGAACACCCCTGCCGCCACCATCGTAGCGGCGTGAATCAGCGCGCTGATCGGCGTCGGACCTTCCATCGCATCCGGCAGCCAGACGTGAAGCGGGAACTGGCCGGACTTGCCGACCGCCCCGAGAAACAAAAGCAGCGCGATCAGTGTCGTCATACCGGAGTCCGCCATCCCCGGTTGTCCGAACAGATTCGAAATGTCGGTGAAGGCGAGCGAACGATTCGGCATATGCCAGAACAACAGCAGAATGCCGATCAGCAGGCCGGCATCGCCGATCCGGGTGACGACGAACGCCTTCTTCGCCGCCTTTTTCGCCTCCGGCTTGGCGTACCAGAAGCCGATCAGCAGGAAGGAACAGACGCCCACCAGCTCCCAGAAGAAATAGAAGGTCAGCAGGTTGTCGGCCAGGACGAGAGCGAGCATGGCAGAAACGAACAGCGCGACATAGGCGTAAAAGACGGTGATCCGCTCGTCGTCCCGCATATAGCCGGCCGAGAAGATGTTGACCAGAAAGCTTACCAGCGAAACGACGACCAGCATCAATGTCGTCAGGTTCGTCACTTCAAAGCCCATCCGGAGCGTGAACTCCCCGATCGCGATCCACTCGAATCCTGCGTTGTAATCATCCGCGTTCGTTCCGAGCCGTTCTGCCAGCACAAGCAGCGACATGACAAGCGAAGCGGCGCTGCCGGCGCTGCCGACGACGATGCCGGCCGTCCGAAAGCCGCGGCCGAACGCCAACAACACAGCGAACGCGACAAACGGGAACAGCGGGACGAGCCAGGCGTATGAGGCAATCGACTGCATCCGGCTACCTCCTCATTTCATCGAATTCGTCTATGTTGACCGTTCCGCGCGACCGGAACAAGGCGATGAGCACCGCGACCCCGACGGCCGCTTCGGCAGCGGCGACGGAAATCGTGAAGAGGGTAAAAATATGCCCGGTCAGCGAAGGCGCGGCGCCATACTTGGCAAAGGCGATCAAATTGAGATTGACCGCGTTAAGCATCAACTCGATCGAAAGCAGCACGACGACGGCATTTCGTTTGACTAACGCTCCGTAAAGCCCGATGCAGAACAGAATGGCCGCCAATGTCAAATAAGATGACAGCATATCAGCCGGCCTCCTTTCGCGCCAATGCGATTGCCCCGATAAATGCGACCGTCAGCAGCACGGACAACAGCTCGAACGGGATCAGATAACCGGTATACAGCAGCTTGCCGATCTCGAGCGTCTGATCTTCGCCGAATGGAAACGGCGCGGGTTCGGGAAAGTCGCCGGCGCGGATGGCAAAGAACAGGAGCCCGAACAGGCTGAGCGCGGCGACCGCCGCAAGCGTCTCGTGCAGCGGCTTCACCGGGTCCGTACCCTCGGCCCGATGCTCCGTCATCATGATGCCGAAGATCATCAGAATCGATATGGCGCCGGTATAGATCAGCACCTGCACGAAAGCGACGAATTCGGCCTGCAGCAAGACGAACATGCCGGCGAGCCCGAGAAAAACGGCGGCCAGCGACACGACCATATGCACCACTTTGGTCAGGCTGATCGTCAAGACCGCGCCCGTAATCATGACGACGGACAAGAGAAAGAAGGCGACGAATTCGCCCGTAATGTCCAAATGGAGCATTATCTGGCTCCCCCCTTTCCCGGCGCCCCGATATTGTTGTTGTCCTGCCGTATATTGGTGTTGTTGGCGCTCAGCCACTCCTTGTCCTTGAACAGCTCGTCGCGGCTGTATGCGGAAAGCTCGAAGTTGTTCGTCATGACGATCGCTTCGGTCGGACATACTTCGGTGCACAGGTCGCACAAAATGCAAATTTCGAAATTGATGTCGAACGTATCGATCACTTTGACCTTCTTTTCCGGGTCCGGGTTCGGTTTGCCTGTCAGCGTGATGCAATCCGTCGGGCAGATGCGGGCGCATTGATTGCATACAATGCATTTGTCGGGTTCGAAGTATTGTATGCCGCGGAACCGGTCGGGCATGACGAACGGCTCGTCGGGATAGGAAGTGGTGACCTTCTTCGACGTCAACGATTTGAGCGTAACGCCAAGCCCCTTGATCAGACCTTTCATCTCTTCATCCCTTTCTTACCCCTTGGTGAACAGCTCCATATAGACGGCCGTCAAAAACACGTTGAGCAGCGCTAGCGGCAGCAGCACCTTCCAGCCGAGCCCCATCAGTTGGTCGATTCTCACCCGCGGAAAAGTCGCGCGCAGCCAGAACAGGAAGAAAACGATAAACGCGAACTTGAGCATAAACCAGACGATGCCCGGCACGAAATCGAGAAACGGCGCGGGCGCATGCCATCCGCCGAGAAAAAGCACGGTCGTCAGCGCCGCGATCGCGTACACGTATACGTACTCGGCCAGCATGAAGAACGCGAAGCGGAAGCCGCTGTACTCGACATGGTAGCCGGCCACCAGTTCGGACTCCGCCTCCGGCAGGTCGAACGGCGTCCGGTTCAGTTCCGAAACGGCGGCGACGACGAAAACGCCGAAGCCGAGAAGCTGAGGCAGGAAGTTCCAGTTCCAGAACCAGCCGCCGTCCTGCGCCGCGACGATGTCGCGCAAATTGAGGCTGCCGCTGAGCATGATAACGCCGGTGACGGAAATGACGAGGGGCACTTCGTAGCTGATCATTTGCGCCGCGGAGCGCATGCCGCCGAGCAGCGCGTACTTGTTGTTGGACGCCCACCCGCCGATGACGATCGCAAGTGTCGAAATGCCTGACAAGGCAACGAAATAGAGCAAGCCGACATTCAGATCGGCGAAATACAGGTTTTGCGTATACGGAATGGCCGCCAGCACGGTAAAGGCCGGGATATAGGCGAGCGCCGGCGCAAGGATGAACAGCGTCCTGTCCGCCTTCCGCGGAATGGTGTCCTCCTTCATGAGCAGCTTGGAAATATCGGCGACCGTCTGCAGCAGGCCGAGCGGACCGACGCGGTTCGGGCCGATCCGCAGCTGCATCCAGCCGATCACCTTCCGTTCGAAGTAGATGGCATACGTGACGAATCCGAGCACGATGATCAGCAGGACGGCGCTCCACAGCAAAAAGACGGCGGCATTGCCCAGCGTAAGCGGCTGCTCCAACAACGAGCCCATCAACAGTCCACCTCCCCGACGACAATGTCGATGCCGCCCAGTATCGTAATGAGGTTGGTCATCGTTTCTCCGACGAGCAGCTTCGGCAAGATTTGCAAATTGACGAACGACGGCCGCCGGAACTTGAGCCTGTACGGCTCCGACTTGCCTTTGGAGACGATATGGCAGCCGATCTCGCCGCGGGGAGACTCGATTCGCACGTAAACCTCCCCGGCCGGAGGCCGGATGACACGCGGCACCTTGCCCATCGTCGGCCCTTCCGGCGGAAATTGCTCGACCGCCTGTTTCAATATACGCAAGCTCTGGCGTATTTCTTCCAGCCGGATCAGATAGCGGTCGTAGCAGTCGCCGTTCGTGCCGACCGGAATATCGAATTCGAACCGGTCATAGATACTGTACGGCTCCGACCGGCGAAGATCCCACTTGACGCCGGTACAGCGCAAGTTCGCTCCGGACAATCCGTAATCGATCGCCGTCTTCGCGTCGTATTTGCCGATTCCTTTAATTCGGGCCAGGAAGATTTCGTTGCCGCTGACCAGCTTGTCGTACTCCTGCAGCTTCTTTTCCATGTACGGAATAAAATCCCGCACCTTGTCGATCCACCCTGGCGGCGCATCCCATTTCACCCCGCCGACGCGCATATAGTTGTAGGTCAGCCTGGCGCCGCACAGCTCATTGAACAGATTGACGATGGTCTCGCGGTCGCGGAAAGCGTATAGAAACGGGCTCATCGCGCCGATGTCGAGCAAATAGGTCCCCCACCATACGAGATGGCTCGCCACGCGTTGCAGCTCCATGACGATCAGCCGCAAAAATTCCGCCCGCTCCGGCACCTCCAGCCCCATCATCGTCTCGACGGCATGGACAAGCACGTAATTGTTCGTCATCGCCGAAACGTAGTCCATACGGTCGGTATAGGGAATGATTTGCGTGTAGTTCAGCCCTTCCGCCAGCTTCTCGGTTCCCCGGTGCAAATAGCCCATGACGGGAATCGCTTCCCGGATCACCTCGCCGTCCAGCTTGACGATCACCCGGAATACGCCGTGCGTGCTGGGGTGCTGGGGGCCGACGTTCAGCAGCAGCTCTTCGGTACGGATCACGCTTTCGTCACACCTCCGGATCGAACGGTTCGTAATCTTTGCGCAGCGGATGCCCCACCCAATCGTCCGGCATCATGATGCGTACCAAATTCGGGTGGCCCGGAAAATCGATGCCCAGCAGATCGTAGATTTCGCGCTCGTTCCAATTTGCCGTCTGCCAGACGGGCGTGACCGACGGCACGGAGGGCGCTTCCCGGTCCGTGCGCACCTTGAACGCCAATTCCTTGCGGCTGTCGAGGGAGACGAGATGGTATACGACCTCCATATGCGTCTCATAATCGACCCCGGAGACGTTGCGCAAGTAGTCGCAGCGCAGCGACGGATGATGCTTGACCAGTTCGGCTGTCTGCCGCCAGTGCTCCGCCTTGACGACCAGCGTCGGCATATCGCCGTTCAATTCGTTCAAATACGCTTCCTCCACCGCGTCGGGCGCCACGAGAGCGCGAATGAGCGCGGCCGTCTCGTCCAGCTGCGGCTGCTTGGGAGACGGCTTCCGCGGCTCCTCCGGTTCCGTCCGAGACGACGCTCCGGCCTCGGAACCGGGCTTCGCCGCGGCCGCGCGGGCCGCGCGGGCTTCCGCCGCCTCACGCTTCCTCGCCTCCCGGTCTGTGTCAGCCGCCGAGCCCGGAGCTTCGCTCCGTTCGCCGCCGTCCGCTCCCTTCAGCGAAAGCGCTTCCTCTTTCGTCTGGCGCTCGTCGCTCATCGGCTCGTCACCCGCTTTCCGGTTTTGGCTTCGTAGCGGATTTTTTCCTGCAGCTTGTTAATCCCGTAGATCAGTGCGGCGGGATTGGGCGGGCAGCCCGGAATATATACATCTACGGGAACGATCTGATCGACGCCCTTCATGACCGAGTAGGAATGGACATACGGGCCTCCCGCCGTCGCACAGGAGCCCATGGCGATCACCCATTTCGGTTCCGGCATTTGATCGTAAAGCCGGCGCAGCAGCGGTCCCATCTTTTTCGTTACCGTCCCGGCCACGATCATGACATCCGATTGGCGCGGCGAAGTACGGAACATGACGCCGAAACGGTCAAGATCGTAATGGGACGCCCCCGTCCCCATCATCTCGATCGCGCAGCAGGCAAGACCGAACGTCAGCGGCCACAGCGAATTGCTGCGCGCCCACGCCTTCAACTGTTCCAGCGTACCCATAAAGACGTTCCGCTCCAGCTCCTGCCGCTCCTCCGGAGTAATGGATTCTAGTCGGAATTCCATTGCAGCACCTTCTTTTTCCAGGCATAGAACAGCGCGATCGACAGCATGCCGACGAAAATGAGCATCTCCACCAATACGAAGAGGCCGAGCTGGTTGTAAGCGACGGCCCAGGGGTATAGAAATACGGTTTCCACATCGAAGATGACAAACATAAGAGCGAAAAGGTAATAACGGATGTTGAAGCGGACCTGACCTTCGCCGACCGGCTCATTCCCGCTTTCGTAAGTCGTCTGCTTCGGATCGTTCGGCTTGTGCGGCCGAAGAACCCGTCCGACGGCAAGCGCCGCTACGGGCAGCAGAATGCCGAGCAGCAGGAAAATCGTGACAATGACATAGTTGTTGACATACTTCTCCACACAATCGCCTCCATGACCAGATGATGTGAAGAACGGCGGCACGCACCGCTTGTCAAATTTCCTTCACAATTATAACAAATGCTGCCACAAACGTCTATGATAGGGTTTTCCCGCCTGCCGGTTTCCGGCTCTTACTCTATGGATATGCCCGGCGTACGCAAGAAAAAACCGGCGTCTGCCGTTTTCGACAGATGCGCCGGTTTCCGTTGGTCTATATATAATTCATCCGCATCAGGAAGCGAGGAACGCTTCCAGCATCCAGACATGCTTCTCCAATTGCTCCTGCTTGCCGACGAGCATGTCGTGCGTCGGAAGATCGCCGGCTTCGTCCGCAATCTCGGCCGTTTCCTTCAACTCGGCCGCGACCTGGGACAGATCCTGGATCAGGCTTCGAACCATCGCTTCGGCATCCTCATCGCCTTTGGCTTCGGAGAGCGTCGTCTCGGCCAAATACGAGATCATCGTGGAAAGCGGCTTGCCGCCGAGCGCGAGCACACGCTCCGCAACCTCATCCATAAACAGCGTCACTTCATCGTACAATTCCTCGAACTTGGCATGAAGCGTATAGAAGTTTGGTCCTTTGACATTCCAATGGTAATCGTGAAGCTTGACGTATAAAACGTTGCAGTTCGCCACCTGCCGGTTAAGCAGGTCAATCACCCTGCGGCTTGCCTGCGACGTATCGCTGCCGGCTTTGCTTCCGGCCGTTTGTTGTCCCATCGATGCCACTCCTTCCGATTCAATCTGGCGTTGCGAGCGTCCCTACATCATGCTTGTCCATATGGTTAATATTAACCGGACGGTATTGGGGTGAAACATTCACCGATAGTGTGAGAAGAATGGCGTCCATTTATGCCGGGTACGCAATAAATTCCGTCAATGGCGATGTCCGAACCATCTCCGTATTCGCTGCCAGCCGGAGGCCGCGGTGCCGGCAACCGGCAGCTCGCCGCTTTGCACCTCCTCATCATGAAGCAGCATACGGGCGTTCCGCTTGTACATGGAAGCCCATTCCTCGCCGAAAGTCGCGCCGATCTGCTTGTATGCTTCGTTAAGGCGGAAGCCCCGCTGTACAGGGTGATGCGCATCGTTCGCGACGAAATGGATCAAGCCCTGACGGCATAGCGACCAGGCCGCCTTTTCGATGCCGCGCCCGAACGCGCCGAGCAGCGAATGAGACGTCACCTGGGCGTATGCGCCGGCTTCAACCAATTCGCGCAGCTGGCGGGGAACGCGCACGATGCCGGCATTGCGCTCCGGATGGGCGATAATCGGCCGCATGCCGAGCAGCCTCAGCTCATAGACCAGCTCGTACATGTCTTTCGGCACCTCGGAGGCCGGCATTTCGATCAGGATGTAACGCGTGTCGGCAACAGTGAGCAGCCGCCCGCTTTCTAGGCTGGAAAGAAAATCTCGATGGACGCGAATTTCCTGCCCGCTATATACCGTTACCGGAATGCCTTCTTCGCGCAGCCGTTCATTCAGCTCTGCCGTCAGCGCCCGCACGGACGCCGCTTCGTTGTCGTAGCGTCCGTTGGCATGGTGGGGCGTAGCTACAATGCCGGTTATCCCGTCGTCCGCAGCCGCCCGCGCCATTTTCAAAGACGTTTCCCAATCCGCCGCCCCATCGTCAATGCCGGGCAGTATATGACAGTGAAGATCCAGCATTGCAACTCTCCCTTCCGCGGAAAGCCTCGTCTATTTGGTTCTATTTTACAAAAGAAACGGCCTCGGCGTAAACGGCATAGCCATCTTGAGAGTGCCAAAAAATAAAAACACCGCCGGGCAATTGCCCGACGGCGTTCATCCGATGACATCATATGCCGTTTTTCACATTTAGCCGGTTCATCGCGCGCTGCAGCGACAATTCGGCCCGGCGGAAATCGATCTCGTCCTTTTTCGCGGCTTTCAGCCGCGCCTCCGCCCGCTCTTTGGCCGCTCGCGCCCGTTCGACATCGATATCTTCCGGAAACTCCGCGCTCTCCGCGAGAATGACGACTTTATCCTTGCGCACTTCAATAAAGCCGCCGTTCACGGCGACAACGGTCTGCTTGCCGTCTTTCTTGATGACGACAGGCGCGATGCGCAGCGGCGTGACGAGCGGAATGTGATGCGGCAAAATGCCAAGCTCGCCTTCCGCTCCCTTCACGCTGACCATATTGACTTCCTGCTCGTAAAGCTTACGCTCAGGCGTAACGATTTCTAGCATAAAGGTGCTCATGTGGATACCTCCCGCCGCACGCTATACAAGCGATTTGGCTTTCTCCACGGCATCTTCGATCGTACCGACATAACGGAACGCTTCTTCCGGCAGGTCGTCGTGTTTGCCGTCGAGAATTTCCCGGAAACTGCGCACCGTATCGGCAACCGGTACGTAAATGCCTTTGTTGCCCGTAAACGGTTCTGCAACGTGGAACGGCTGCGACAGGAACAATTCGATTTTACGGGCGCGGGCGACCGTCAGCTTGTCTTCCTCGGACAATTCGTCCATCCCGAGAATGGCGATAATATCTTGCAGCTCTTTGTAGCGCTGCAAAATCCGCTTGACGCCTTGCGCCACGTTATAGTGCTCTTCGCCGACGATTTCCGGCCGCAAAATACGCGAGGTCGAAGCGAGCGGGTCGACGGCCGGGAAAATCCCTTTTTCGGAAATTTTCCGTTCCAGGTTCGTCGTTGCGTCCAGATGCGCGAACGTCGTGGCCGGAGCCGGGTCGGTGTAGTCGTCCGCAGGGACGTAGATCGCCTGGATGGAAGTGACCGAACCTTTCTTCGTCGAAGTAATCCGCTCCTGCAATTGGCCCATCTCCGTTGCGAGCGTCGGCTGGTAACCGACCGCGGACGGCATCCGGCCGAGCAACGCGGACACTTCGGAGCCCGCTTGGGTGAAACGGAAAATGTTGTCGATAAACAGCAGCACGTCCCGGCCTTCCGCGTCGCGGAAATATTCGGCCATCGTCAGCCCGGTCAGCGCGACGCGCAGACGCGCACCCGGCGGCTCGTTCATTTGGCCGAACACCATCGCCGTTTTCGGCAGAACGCCGGAATCCTTCATTTCATGATACAGGTCGTTCCCTTCGCGGGTACGCTCGCCGACGCCGGCGAATACGGAAATACCGCCGTGCTCCTGGGCGATATTGTTGATCAGCTCTTGAATCGTAACGGTTTTGCCGACGCCTGCGCCGCCGAACAGACCGATCTTTCCGCCTTTCGTATACGGCGCGAGCAGGTCGATAACTTTAATGCCCGTCTCCAGCATCTCGGCTTGCGTCGACAGCTCTTCGAATTGCGGAGCCGGACGGTGGATCGACAGATTGACGTCCGATACGACGTCTCCTGCTTCGTCGATCGGTTGCCCGAGGACGTTGAATACGCGGCCGAGCGTAGGAGCGCCTACCGGCACCGTGATCGGCGCGCCCGTATCGACGGCTTCCATGCCGCGAACGAGACCGTCCGTCGAGCTCATCGCGATCGTACGAACCAAGTTGTCGCCCAGATGAACGGCCGCTTCGAGCGTCAGATCAATATCCACGCCGCCGGCCGTAGCTTTGTGCTGGATTTTGATCGCGTTCAGAATCTCCGGCAGTTGTCCGCGTTCGAACTCAATGTCGACAACCGGACCCATGACGGATACAACGCGTCCTTTATTCATAGTTTTCCCTCCTGCTTCCCTTAGCTTTACGATTGAGCGTTCGCGCCGGCCACGATCTCGGAAATTTCCTGCGTGATCGCCGCTTGACGCGCACGGTTGTATTGAAGCGTATAAGACGAAATCATCTTCGTCGCGTTCTTCGTTGCATTGCCCATTGCGGTCATCCGCGCGCCGAACTCGCTCGCTTTGCCATCCAGCAGAGCGCTAAAGATCAGCGTCTCGGCATATTTGGGCAAGAGCACTTCCAGCACGCCTTCCGGCGACGGTTCGTACTCATAGCTGGCGACAGGCCCCTGCTTTTCCTTCCCGCCGATACCGTCGAGCGGAAGCAGCCGCTTCTGCTCCGGAATTTGCGTCAGCGCGTTGACGAAACGATTATAGAACAGGTACAGCTCGTCGTACGTTCCGTTCTCGAAGTTCCGCACGGCAGCCGACGCGATCGATTTGATGTCGGCAAATTTGGGAGAGTCCGGCAAACCGGTTACTTCCTCCACAATTTTCATGCCGCGGCGGCGAAAGTAGTCCCGGCCTTTGCGGCCAATAACGAACAATGCGTATTCATCGGGCGATTGATGCTTCTCGCGAATCGTCTGCGTCACTTTGCGCAGCAGGTTGGCGTTGTAGCCGCCCGCCAAACCGCGGTCGGACGTGATGACGAGATAGCCGGTACGCTTGATCGGGCGGGATTCCAGCATCGGATGCTTGACGTCCTTCGTGCCGGCCGCGATGTTTTGCACCACTTCCAGCAGCTTATCCGCATACGGACGGGCTGCCTTGGCGGCCTCTTCGGCACGGCGCAGATTAGCCGCCGCGACCATCTCCATCGCTTTCGTGATCTGCTTGGTGTTCTGCGTGCTTTTGATTTTCGATTTGATTTCGCGCATGCCTTTAGCCAATTTGATTCACCCGCCTTTGCTGCTCCGCATATCAGGCGGACGCCGGGTCCGCGCTTAGGCGGCACCCGGCGCGCCGCGATCCGAAGCCTGGTGTTGGTCCGTGCAAGGCCGATCCGCGCACGGGGACGGACGGCCGTTATAACGATATTTAAGCCGTGACGGCAAAGCTTTTCTTGAATTTGTTGATCGCTTCGACAAGCGCCTTCTCGTTTTCGGGAGTCAGGTCCTTCGTATCGCGGATCGAAGCGCCGATTTCCGGATGGTTCGAATCCATGAACGACAGGAACTCCTTCTCGAAACGGCCGACATCCGCAAGCGGGATATCGTCGAGGAAGCCTTTGACCGCCGTATAAATCGACATGACCTGCTTCTCGACCGGCATCGGCTGGTTGACGCCCTGCTTCAAAATTTCCATCGTGCGCGCGCCGCGGTTCAGGCGGGCTTGCGTCGATTTGTCGAGATCGGAGCCGAACTGCGCGAACGCCTGCAGCTCACGGTAGGAAGCAAGGTCCAGACGGAGCGTACCGGCAACCTTCTTCATCGCCTTGATCTGGGCGTTGCCGCCGACCCGGGATACGGAGATACCGACGTTGATAGCCGGACGCTGGCCGGCATAGAACAGATCGGCCTCAAGGAAGATCTGTCCGTCCGTAATCGAGATGACGTTCGTCGGAATATAGGCCGACACGTCGGACGCCTGCGTCTCGATGAACGGCAGCGCCGTCAGCGAACCGCCGCCGCGCGCGTCGCTAAGCTTCGCCGCACGCTCCAGCAAGCGGGAGTGCAGGTAGAAGACGTCGCCCGGATAGGCCTCCCGGCCCGGAGGACGGCGGAGCAGCAGGGACAGCTCGCGGTAAGCGGCAGCCTGCTTCGACAGGTCGTCGTAAATGACAAGCACGTGCTCGCCTTTATACATGAAATATTCGCCCATTGCACAGCCCGCATAAGGCGCGAGATAGAGCAGCGGCGAAGGCTCGGAAGCGGAAGCCGTCACGACGATCGTGTAGTCGAGCGCGCCATGTTTGCGGAGCGTCTCCACGACGTTCGCAACCGTCGACTGCTTCTGACCGATCGCGACGTAAATGCACTTCACGCCGTTGCCTTTCTGGTTGATGATGGCGTCGATCGCGATCGCCGTTTTACCGGTTTGGCGGTCGCCGATAATCAGCTCGCGCTGGCCGCGGCCGATCGGCACCATCGAGTCGATCGCCTTGATGCCGGTCTGCATCGGCTCATGTACCGATTTCCGGTCGATAACACCCGGAGCCGGCGATTCCACAGGGCGGAACTCCGTCGTTTCGATCGGGCCCTTGCCGTCCAGCGGCTGGCCGAGCGTATTGACGACACGGCCGAGAAGCGCCTCGCCGACCGGAACTTCCATGATGCGTCCGGTGCGCTTCACTTGATCGCCTTCGCGGATTTCCGTGTAAGGTCCGAGGATAACGACACCGACGTTGCTTTCTTCGAGGTTAAGCGCCATCCCGACGACACCGTTGGCGAATTCGAGCAGCTCGCCCTGCATCGCGTTCTCCAGGCCGTGCACGCGGGCGATACCGTCGCTAACTTGAATGACCGTGCCGACTTCAACCACTTCGATTTCCGACTTGTATTTTTCGATCTGCTGTTTCAGCAGCGTACTGATTTCATCAGGTCTGATAGCCAATCCGCTCACCCCTATCTACAGTGCTTGTATTCCCATCGATTTAGCCAAACGGTCCAGCTTGCCGGACAGGCTGCCGTCGTACAGCGTGTCGCCAATGCGGACTTTCACGCCGCCGATCAGCGCAGGCTCTACGACTTGCTCGGCCGTAATGCTCTTTCCCGTAACCTGAGCAAAATGCGCCGTCAGCGCATTCAGCTCGTCATTCGACAGTTGCCGCGCCGTATAAACGATCGCTTGCGCCTTGTTCAGCTTCTCGCCCGCAATGCGCACGAACGACTCGTACACTTCCGGAATCAGATGCTGGCGTCCGCGCGCGATGAGCAGCTCCAGCGTATTCATGACGATAGCCGACACGCTGTCCGCGAACGCGCCGCGCAGCAGCTCGACTTTGTTTGCCGACGCAATGCCGGGAGACGCCAGAACTTTCTGCACGTCGGCGTTTTCTCTCAGCGTCTCTGCGATCAGCTTCAACTGTTCTTCCACTTCGGAAACGATGCCTTGCTGCTGCGCGACATCGAACAGCGCCTTGGCGTACCGCTTCGCTGTGACGAGATCCCGGCTCATTTGCTACCAACCTCTTTCAGGTACTGATTAACCAGCTGCTCCTGGGATTTCTCGTCGATCTGCTTTTCGATAATTTTCGATGCGATTTTCACCGACATGCCGCCGACTTCGTTCCGCAGCGCCGCAATCGCCTTGTTCTTCTCGCTCTCGATATCCTTGAGCGCTTCTTCCTTGAGGCGCGCCGCTTCCGCTTTCGCGCTCTGTACAATCTCTTCGGCCTGCTTCGAACTCGTCAAGCGGGACTGCTCGATAATCTCGTATGCTTCCTTCCGCGCCTGCTCAAGCGCTGCTTTCTGTTCCGCCATTTGCGATTCCGCCTGCTTGCGGCTCGCTTCGGCCGCATTCATTTGTTCCAGTACCAGCTGGCGGCGCTTCTCCATAATGCCGAACAACGGGCCGAACGCATACTTATTCAACAGCCAGTAAAGAATGCCGAATGCAACGATTGCGAAAACGAACGTTTCCCAATGCCATGACATCGTTGCCACTCCCTTCTTCTCGCAATTTCCTCAGCAATCAAAACGAAGGCGTGGAGGGCTAAGGCCTTCCCCGCCATGTAATGGGTGACGCTCGTATTAGCTAAAGAACGCCAGGAAGCCGATAACGACGCCGATGATCGGCACGACTTCGACGATACCTACGCCGATGAACATCGTCGTTTGGAGCTTGCCTTGCAGTTCCGGTTGACGGGAGATGCCCTCAACCGTCTTGCTGACGATCAGACCGTTACCGATACCGGCGCCGAGAGCGCCCAGACCTACTGCCAATGCTGCTGCCAATTCTGTCATTGTAATAAATCCTCCTCAAAATGAGTTGTTTAGATTTGGGATATTGCTTATATGGAACCCCGAACAACGCAACCCCCGCAATTCAAGGGCAGGCCGCACGGAATTTAGCCCTGAGAGGAAACAACGATCAATGCTCGGCTCCCTCGTCGTGAATCGTCGCCTGCGAAATATACACCATCGTCAGAATCGTAAAGAGGAACGCCTGGATCGCGCCGACGAAAATACTGAAGCCCTGCCAGACGATCAGGAACGGAATCCCCCAGACGCTGAGCATCAGAATGGTCGCGATCAGAACCTCGCCCGCAAAGATGTTGGCGAAAAGACGAAGCGCGAGCGTAACCGGCTTTGCCAGCTCTTTAATAATGTTGAGCGGCAGGAAATACCAGTACGGTTCGAAGTAGTGTTTCAGATAGTGCTTCGTGTTCTGCTTCAGGCCCAGGTAGTGAACGAGAATGAACACAACCAGCGCCAGGCCGGACGTAACCGACAAATCAGCGGTCGGCGACTTCCACCAAGCCAGCGCATAGTGCTCCTCTTCCTGGATGTCTTCGGACGTGATGCCGAGCCACCCGATCGGATCGTGAACCTCTGTTACAATACCGAACGGAAGACCGAGCAGATTGGAGATGAAGATAAACATGATCAGAGTCATGCCAAGTGCCAGATAAGGCCTTACTTTATTTAGCGGCATCGTGCTGGCGATGACCGAATGGACGAATTCAACGGTCCACTCCAAGAAGTTTTGCAGTTTGCCCGGATTGGTAAGTGACAGGTTGCGCACCGCCAGCCGCGCCAGCACGAACGTAATGACGCAGGAAATGATGATGGCCAAAAACGCCGAAATATCGATGTTCAGGCCTTGCCAGTGAACGATAGGAAAATGATGCATGCGGTTAATTTCACCCCTTTCCGCTGTTGTCTCGTTTATGCTGGAAATACGCTGTTACCAAAATGACAAAGGGCATGATAAAGCAAGCGGACAAAGTCGATACCAGATCAAACTTCTCCGGATAGCGGTAGGCGATCATCACCGCAAGCAGCACCGTCGCAAGACGGCTTGCCAGTCCCACGCCTCTGCGTACGGGTCCTTGTCCCGCCGCGGCGTATCCAATATATTCGGTTCGCCTTCGCAGCAAAAGCGCATTCACGACACTCGCCCCGAGCCCCAGCATACATCCGGCGAATACGGGCTTCCATGCTGGAAGTATTCCCCACAGGAGCAAAAATAAAGCCATGAAGAAGTATGAAACGCGCAGCGAGGCGTTCCACAGTCTATCCATCGGAGTCCTCCAATATGCGCTTGAGCAGGAAGATGCAAGAGAGGATGCCGACAGCAAGTCCCATGACGATGCCGAAGGCGCCCCACCCTCGCGAACCGCCAAGCCAGTCGCCCAGGTAGTAACCCAAAACGGTGCAAATCGCGATATCCAATCCCATGACGCCGACCAGAGCGGCCGCGCGCCACGGATTATCCCCATTGCCTTTCTGTTTCATGATCGGTTACCCCTGTCAATCCTCATATATTTTATCGAAGCGCCGCAAGGTTTGTCAATTGAAATCACTGCAAATTTTTAGCAGTAAAAACGCCCCGAACCCTTGATTCTACAAGCGTTTTTTTCTTACGGAACCGTACAGTGCCACTGTATGCTGTAGTCTTTGGGAAGCGCTGCCCGGCGATGGCGAAACGATGGCGAATCTATGAACGTTCTGTGAACGGCTCCGGCCTTTGCTCCCGGCGTCCGAAAAAGTGCAAAATCGCATCGACAATTCGCACGGAGGCTTGTCCGTCGCCGTACGGATTGGCCGCCTGGCTCATCCGGCTGTAAAGCGCGTCGTCCGACAGCAGCGCCCGCGCGCGGTCGTAAACGCGCTCCTCGGAGGTGCCGACCAGCTCGAGGGTGCCCGCTTCGATGCCTTCCGGCCGTTCGGTCGTATCGCGCAGCACGAGCGTCGGGACGCCGAACGAAGGAGCTTCCTCCTGCAGACCGCCGGAGTCGGTCATAATCATATAGGCATGCGGGTAGAAATTGTGAAATTCGAACACATCGAGCGGTTCGATCAGCTTGACGCGCGGATGCCCGCCGAGAATTTCCCGGGCCGGCTCGCGCACAGCCGGGTTCGGGTGTACGGCATAGACGAAAGCGACGTCGTCGAACTCGTCGGCAATCCGTCTGACCGCCCGGAAAATGTTGCGATGCGGCTCGCCGAGCGCTTCGCGCCGATGAGCGGTCATCAGCACCAGCCGTTTCCCTTTCGCCCAATCGAGCACCGGATGGGAGAACGCCGGATCTACGGTATATTGAAACACGTCCGTTGCCGTGTTGCCGGTGACATAGATCGACGATTCCGGCTTGTTCTCCCGGCGAAGATTGCTTGCGGACCATTCGGTCGGTGCAAAGTGAATGTCGGACAGCACGCCGGTCAGCTGCCGGTTCATCTCTTCCGGATAAGGCGACAGCTTGTTCCATGTGCGCAGGCCCGCTTCCACATGCCCGACCGGAATTTGCTGCAGAAACGCGGCATAGCTGGCCAAAAAGGTCGTCTGCGTATCGCCGTGTACGAGCACGATATCCGGCTTCGCCTCGCGGAGCACCGGCTCCAGCCCTTCCAGTACGCGGACGGTCGTTCCGGTCAGCGTCTGGCGCTCCTTCATGACATTCAAATCGTAATCCGGCCGGATGCGGAAAAACGCAAGCACCTGGTCGAGAATTTGACGATGCTGCGCGGTAACGCACACGATCGATTCGATCTCGTCCTTCCGTTTTTGCAGTTCGAGCACGAGAGGCGCCATCTTGACCGCTTCCGGACGGGTACCGAACACGGTCATCACTTTCAATTTCGCCACTTCAATTCCGCTCCTTTACGTTATTTCGTTCCGAACATCCGGTCTCCGGCATCGCCGAGACCCGGCACGATATAACCGTGTTCGTTCAGACGCTCGTCTACTGCAGCGGTATAAATATCGACGTCGGGATGCGCCGTCTGTACCGCCTTCACGCCTTCCGGCGCGGCGATGAGACACATCAGCTTGATATTGTGGCAGTCGCGTTTTTTCAACGCCGCGATCGCGGCGTTGGCCGAACCACCGGTAGCCAGCATCGGATCGATGACGATCAGCAGCCGATCCTGGGCATCGGACGGCAAATTGATGTAGTACTCCACCGGCTTCAGCGTCTCCGGATCGCGAAACAGGCCGATATGTCCGACCTTCGCGGCCGGAATCAGCTTCAGCATGCCGTCGACCATACCGAGCCCCGCCCGCAGAATCGGAACGAGCCCGAGCATCCGACCGGAAATGACATAGGATTCCGCGTCGCATACCGGCGTGGATACCGTAATTTTTTCCAGCGGAATGCTGCGGGTGATTTCGTAGGCCATCAGCGTGGCTACTTCGTCGACGAGTTCACGGAAGTCTTTGGTATTCGTATTTTTGTCCCGGATATACGTCAATTTGTGCTGAATAAGCGGATGGTCGCAAATGACCAGTTGACTCATAGGGTGTTGTCCCTCCCTGGATGCGGTTGGTTTGGCGCTATGTCCGAACAATAATGAACGCAATCCTGTCTATTATACAACGGTTAAACGGCGATTGCACTTCTTTTGAACCGGTATGGGTCACGAGCTGCAGCCGGATCCGCACGACGAACCGCAGCTGCTGCCGCCGTCCCCGCCGCCGTGATCCCCATTGCCGCCGGCGCCCTTGTCCCCGCCGTGGGCTTTTCCGCCTTCGCCGACGACGGGACCGCTCCAGCTTCCGCAACCGCCCGTTCCGTCGCTGCGGCGGTCATGCAGCCGTTCGTTCATCCGCTCCTGAAACCCGTCGTAATCGACAAGCGAGGCATAGACAAGGAAGCCGGACATCGCACCGACCGTCCACGCGTCACCCGATGCGGGCTCGCTGCGCCTTTCGGCATTGCGCCTGGCTGCAGCGGCCTGCTCCTTGAACCGGCCGATCAAATAGTCGATCACGGCCGCGATATCTTCATGCCGCGCGGCCGTATCGCCGCGAAACCGTTCGGCAAGCCATTCGGTCCGATCCGCCGCCTCCAGCCGCCCGATCAATTCGGGACGCAACGCTGTCCGGAAGAAAGGCCCCCACAACCGGGCGCTGGCCGGAGACGGCGGAAACAGCTCGCCGTAGATCCAATCGAACCAGGCCCGTTCGCTGCGATCCGGCTCCGTCCCGGCGGTATGGGGTGCATGATGGATCATCGCGCCGCAGAAGTTTTGGCAGAACTGTTCGTATTCCCGGGTAAACATCAGCATTTCGTGCCACGCTTCGTCGATCCGTCCGCTATACATCGGCACGCTTCGCGCGATGCCGCTCATCAGAAAGAAACGCTTCAGCTCGAACCATATCCAGTCCCACTCGCCGTCCTTCAGCCCGGGACGGCTGCGGACAACGCGCTCTTTCACCCGGCTTTCGAAATCGCCGCCGAGAGACGCTTCCAGACGTTCCGCAACCGTCCGGGCGGGGTGGTCTGATGGCACTCCGAGCGCTTCCGGCGGCCGTCCCCGGAATGCGGATTTCCCGTCCGCCGCGTTGCGTCTTGCGGCTGCGACCGCTCCGCATACGCCCAATGCGGCGACAATGATACCTGCGATGATGGCTGAAGTCATTCTGGTCTCTCCTTTCCTTTCATCCGCCTGGCCGATCCCTGGCCCATCGATAAACGTCAATTTGCCGCCGGCCGTCTCACGATCTCTTCGACGCGGTACTGCGGCACCCATTCGGGCTCATGATAATCGCAGCCGATAATGGCGACGGGAGCGGTCTCCCGTACGATGCCTTCGTATGCCCCGGATACGGAGCCGTCCGCCGACCGGAATTCGACCGTGGCGCGCACGCCGCCGGACGGCAGAGGTTCGGACGAGCCGGTCTTCAAATAATCCGCCCAGCCGGCCCCTTCCCTCAGCCACGCTTCGCGCTCCAGCAGCTGTTCCGGCGGCCTGAGGCCGCCCCATCCGCGGTAATGCGCCGCCAGATCGGACAGATGGGCTCCCGGCTCCAGCACCGCCTCCAATCGTTCCGGACGGACATGCGCCCAAAAGCGGCCGGACGGGAAATCGATCAGCGTCGGCGCGAGCCGGTGTCCGCCGATATGGCTTACCCGCCATACCCGGATGCCGCTTTCCGACAGTTCGCCGCATCGGCGATCGAGCGCTTCGTACACGGCGTAACCGTGCAGTCCGCAGCAGCGGTCCCGTCTGCCGTGCGTACAGACGAACACGTTTCGACCGGCGCCGGCGACGCGGTATTCCGCAAATTCGGCCGGGCGCGGCTGCGCCAGCACGGCGGCCGCCAGCGCGGCCAGCCGATCATGCGGCACGACGTATTCTTCTTGCTCGAATCGGGCGAATGGCCCGTCAGGCCGCCGGTATACGATCATGCGCCGCATGCCTTGCGGCGAGGCGTGCCTGGCCGAAGCGATGCCGAGCACGCGGCAGCCGGCGCCAGCCGCAAGGACGGCCTCGCCGAGCGCCGGCGGAAAATGCGGCGACTTCATGATATCCCGCTCCCAGGGAAACGGCGTTTCCACCAGAAGATAAATGCCGTACGCTCCTGCGGTGCCGCCGGGATCTTCCCCTGCCGCCATCGACGCAAGCGAGCACATGCCGCGCCGCTCTGCCTGCTGTTCCATACGCAATTCGCTCCTATCCACTCTTTTTCTTTCTACTATACACGATACCGGAGCGAAATGCCTGTATTTCGCCGCGACAAACCGCATGATATTCCGTCTGGAAATGTTGTGCCGGATCAAACAGGAAATACCGGATAAGGCGGCGAACTTTTCTATCTTATAAGGATGTCTCGTTTCAGATCGAACGATTACGCCGGCTCATGCCGCTGTACCGATGCTGCAACTCGAAGGAGGCTGCCAAATGAAGCTGTATTACAAGATGCCCGCGCGCGTATGGACCGAAGCGCTGCCTGTCGGCAACGGCCGGTTGGGCGCGATGGTTCACGGGGGCATTGAAGTCGAAAGGCTGGAACTGAACGAGGATACGCTATGGTCCGGCTGCCCGAAGGACGGCAGCAACCCGCAGGCGCTTTCCGTTCTCCCCGAAGTGCGCAGGCTGCTTGCCGCGAAGCGATACGCCGAAGCCGACAAGGCGGCTCGCGGAATGCTCGGCCCCTATACGCAATCCTATCTGCCGCTGGGCGAGCTGAAGCTGCGGTTCGGCCACGACGGCGATACAAGCGATTACAGCCGGACGCTCGATTTGGCGACCGGCATTGCCCGCACAGTCTATACGGTCGGCGGCACGCGCTATATCCGCGAGACGTTCTGCTCTTATCCCGATCAGGTCATCGTCACGCATATTCAAGCCGAAGGACCCGGCACCGTCGAGCTGGAGGCTTCGTTCGGCTGCCAGCTGCGGCATGAGGTGAAAGCGGAAGACGGGCGTCTCGTCCTGAGAGGACGTTGCCCGGATCATGTCGACCCGAATTATTACAACACGGAACGGCCGGTCGTCTATCGCGAAGACGGAGAAGCGGACGGAATGCCGTTCGAAGGCAGGCTTGCCGCTTCCGTCGATGGCGGCAGCTGCCGCGTCGAAGGGGAACGGCTGCTGATCGAAGGCGCGAAGTCGGCGACGCTGATTTTCGGTGCGGCTACCGGTTTTGCCGGATTCGACCGTTCGCCCGGACGACATGGACGCGATCCGGCGCCCATCGTCGAGCGAACCGTCGGCGCGGCTTTGACGAAAGCGTATGCCGAGCTTCTGGCCGCGCATACGGCCGATCACAAGGCCCTGTTCGACCGGGTGGAGCTAAGGCTCGGCAGCGACAAGGCTGAAGCCGGCATCCCGGACGGCTTGACGACCGATCGCCGGATCGCCGAGTTCGGCGCCCGGGATACCGGACTCGTGGAGCTGCTGTTCCAGTACGGCCGCTATCTGATGATCGCCAGCTCCCGGCCGGGGACGCAGCCGGCCAATTTGCAGGGCATATGGAACCGGGACATGCGTCCGCCATGGAGCAGCAACTATACGCTCAACATCAATACCGAGATGAACTACTGGCCGGTCGAGACCTGCAATTTGGCGGAATGCCACGGCCCACTGCTCGACTATATCGACGCCCTGGCCGTCACCGGCCGGCGGATCGCCCGCGTCAACTACGGATGCGGCGGGTGGGTTGCGCATCATAACGGCGACATTTGGGCGCATGCGGCGCCGGCCGGCGATTTCGGCCACGGCGATCCCGTCTGGGCGCTCTGGCCGATGGGCGGCATCTGGCTGTGCCAGCATTTGTGGGAGCATTACCAGTTTGGCCGCGACGAACAGTTTTTGCGGGACAAGGCGTTTCCGATCATGAAGGAAGCGGCGCGGTTCGCTCTCGACTTCCTGATCGAAGACGATCAGGGCCGGCTGATCACCTCGCCTTCGACTTCGCCCGAACATAAATTCCGCACGCCGGACGGAGAGCTTGCGGCCGTCGGCACAGCCAGCACGATGGATATGCAGCTGCTGTGGGAATTGTTCAGCAACTGTCTGGAAGCGATTGAAGTGCTGGGCGGCGAGGAGCAACTGCGCAAGGAAATTGCGGATGCCCGCGAGCGGCTCCTGCCGATGCGCATCGGCAAATACGGGCAGTTGCAGGAATGGCCGAATGATTATGAAGACGAGGACGTCCACCACCGCCATGTCTCCCATCTGTTCGGCGTCTACCCGGGACGGCAGCTGACCCCGGAGGCGACACCCGAGCTGTTCGCCGCGGCGAAGAAGTCGCTGGAACGGCGCGGCGACGACGGAACGGGCTGGAGCCTCGGCTGGAAAGTCGGCTTGTGGGCGCGCTTCCGCGACGGCAACCGGGCGCTGGCGCTGATCGGCAATTTGCTGCGCCTTGTGGATGAAGCGGCTGAAACCAATTACCATCACGGCGGCGTGTATCCGAATCTGTTCGACGCTCACCCGCCATTCCAGATTGACGGCAATTTCGGCGTGACGGCCGGCATTGCGGAGATGCTGCTGCAGTCGCATGACGGCATCCTGCGGCTGCTTCCGGCGCTGCCGGACGCCTGGCCGGAAGGACGCGTAAGCGGGCTGCGCGCCCGCGGCGGATACGAGGTGTCGATCCGCTGGAGCGGCGGCGCGCTGGCGGCGGCCTCGGTCTTGTCGGCGCATGGCGGACCTTGCGTCGTGCACGCCGGTACGCCGGTTGCCGTCACATGCGGCGGCCGCGAGATCAGAACCGAGCGGCGCGAAGACGGCTCGATCGCGTTTGCGGCCGAGGCCGGTCGGCTATACGATATCTCGCCCGGCGCCGTGTTCTAACGGCGGCCGTGGAAGCCGGACTGCCGCGTATGACTCGGCAGCCCAGCTTTTCCGCGGCCGCGCAGCCCTCTCCGCCGCCCTATAACGACAAATTAAAGGGGCTGTCCCAAAAGGTCTTGAATGACCCAGGGACAACCCTTCTTTTTTGTCTTATAGCGGTCGTCCGCCACCGGACATTGAGGCAGAAGAGCAGCCGTCGCGATTATGTTGCTGTCGGGCCACTCCAGCGGGGCACTGATGTCGCTGGCGATAGCCGAGGATGGCTATGCCCGCGGGCCGCAATGTTACCGGCGATAGCCGAGGATAGCTATATCAGCGGGGCACGATGTCGCCGGCGATAGCCGATCGCCCCTTTTCCGACGGGGCAGGGGCGCCGGTAACAGCTGAAGAACGGTGAATACTGCAAAAGTGCAGGATTTTTGCCCCCGACAGATGTCTTTGGCTCTAATTACTGCGAAAGTGCAGGATTTTTTGATCATTTTCGCCTTTCACGTCACTTGGAGGCAAAAATACTGTATTATCGCAGGAACTTTAGCGTTCGGGCTGTCAATATCAGGAAAAAACTGCACTTTTGCAGTATTGGTTTTGAACCGGGAAAACTTTTCGAATACCCCTCGCACACCAAGCTGATAAATGAGCCATGAATATGTGAGACAGCCTCATTTTCGAATCCGTTGACAGAAGAAAGCGTCCCTACTCGGTACGGATTTCCGCCGCCTTCATCTCCCATATTTTCATACTGGAGACGACCGCTTCGCCGCTCGAACGCAGCTCAATGCCGTTGCTGTCTTCCAAGGAAGGATACACCCTCGCCGTGAGGCAAGTTTCGTCATCCGCAAACACTTCGATGATCGACCGGTCCGCGAAAATCCGCAGTCTCAGCAGCCCGGCGCCGCCCGCAGGCGGCAAGTCCCCCTTGATCGGAGATTTATGGACGTTCGGGAACAAGCTCGAATTCGAACGATCGATGACGATCGAATTCGTCGCCAAATCCAGGCGCACGTCGGTACGTTCCCGGCCGCACGGCGAAGCGAAAACGGAAACGGTCAGCTCGCCGGTCTTCAAGGTCCGTCTGTCGATTTCCAGCGAGCATTCGAAGGACGTCGAACGAACCCCCGTATTCATAGGAACTGGCCCGACGCGCACATCCGCAAAGCTTCGCTCCTCGCCCCGCAGCGTCTCCAGCTCGGGAACCGGCGACATCGCGAGCGCGCCGCTTGGCTTCAGATCGACAAGACGCGGCAGCGCCAGCGCCCCCGACCAGTCCAGGCTTGCCGGGAAGTCCTTGCCTCTTCCTTCGGGCACCCATCCGAGCAGCACGCGCCGCCCCTTCTCGTCGACGAAGCCGGTCGAGACGTAGAAGCCTTCCAAGCCGCTGTAGTCGACGGTGCCGTGCCGCAGAACGTCCGTCAATCTGTCCCCCTCGATCGTGCCGGAGACATAGCGAACCGGCCCGCTCGGGGAGTAGAACAGAACGGCTTTATCGCCGAAGCGGAACAGATGCGGACACTCCCAGATCCATTCGTCGCCGCGGTGGAAAATCCCTTTGAAACTCCACTGTTCCAAATCGTCGGATCGATAAATCATGCCGCAGCCTTTGCCGTTGACTCTCCCTCCGAGCAGCATGCGCCATCCGTCTTGCTCTTTCCAGGCGTAAGGGTCTCTCCATTCCGTTATCCGAAGCTCCCCGTGCAGCTCGGCGGTCAACACGGGATTGATGTCCGGCTTGCGCCAGGTGCGCAGATCGTTCCCTTTGGCCATCCACTGCTGGGCTCCGCTCGTCGCGTTCCGTTCTCCTTCGCCGATGCTCGTATAAAACAACGTCACCTCGCCGCCGTTTACGACCGAGCAACCCGAGTAGCAATGGCGCTCCCCGAGCTCGCGGGAAGGGGCAAGCGCGACCGGCAGATGCGTCCAGTTCACCAGATCGAGACTTTTGGCGTGTCCCCAGTGGATATCGCCCCATTCCGTAGCCGAAGGATTATGCTGGTAGAACAAATGATATTCGCCGCCCGACTGGAAGGGGCCGTTCGGATCGTTCATCCAGTTGCGCGGCGGCGTAAAGTGATACCTCGGTCTGTAGCGATCCATCCGATCACTCCTAGTTTGTTCTGATCCATTCGACGTTGTCGATGTCAATCGCCGTTGTTCAGCTTCAGAAGCCTCGGGTACCACACGCCCCCGGAAGAAGGCGCGTAAGCCGTGATCGAATCGGTCGGCCAAGCCATGCCCGCGGTCGAAGCGGCAGCGAAACCCGCGGGAAGAATTCCCGCGATCAAGGCGACAAGCAACAGAATGCGCGTGACGGTTTGAACGCTTTTCCCCATCCTTTTCCCCTCTCCCCTGCTTATATGGAAGCCGACCTTCCGGGAGACCGGCTTCCGGTTTTCCGAACGGCTTTACCCCAAATTGATGTCCCGGATTTTCTCCGGCGGCACCTTCGGTTTGCGGTCTTCCGTCAGCAGCCCGTTCACCTCTTGCTGCACGTCGGTCAACTGGGTATAACAGTAGCCTACAATATAGTCCGTTTCCTTGATCGCCTCGTGGATGCCGCGAAAACGCGCGAGATACTCCTCTTCCGAAGCGACCTGGTTGCCATAACCCCAGCCTTTGTCCGACCGGAAGGCGATGCCGCCGAATTCGCTGACGATGATCGGCTGCCCGGCGTACGAATAACCTTTTGCGAAAGCGTACTTCCATCTGTTGAACGCTTTTTCGTTATTTACGATTTCGTCTTTGTTCGCGTAGTTTCGAAGGAACTCTTCCTTCGTCTCGACATAATCATGCAAGGTCAAAATGTCGGAAACGGTATGCTCCCACCCGTCGTTCGCGATGACCGGACGGGTCGGATCGAATGCCTTGGTCAAATGGTACACCGCTTCCGTCAGCTTCTGCTGCCTGCGGTCGTGCATGATGTTCATGACGCCCCACGACTCGTTGAACGGGACCCACGTGATGATGCATGGATGGTTGTACTGCTGCCGGACGACTTCCATCCACTCCGACGTGAACTTCTGGATCGCGTTGTCGTTGAACTCGAACGTCGCGGCCATCTCCGACCAGACGAGCACCCCTTTGACGTCGCACCAGTACAGGAAGCGCGCGTCCTCTACCTTCATATGCTTGCGGACCCCGTTATAGCCCATCTCCAGCAGCTTGTCGATGTCTTCGATGATGGCCGCGTCCGACGGAGGCGTCAGATGGCTGTCCGGCCAGTAGCCTTGGTCGAGTACGAGCCGCTGGTAGATCGGCACGTTGTTCAGCAGCACTTTGCCTTTTTCGATCGAAATTTTCCGCATCCCGAAGTAAGAGTACACGCGGTCGACCTCTTCGTCGCCGTGATAAAGAACGAACTCCACATCGTATAAATTCGGGTGGGCCGGCGACCAGAGACAATGCTTCCAGGGGCCGTTCATCTCGTGTACGAGATCGACGTCGAGTTGAAGCCACCGCCGGTCGATCGCGAGGCTCGCTTGCTTGACCTGGCGCCCCTTCAGCGTAATGAGCGTCTCGAGCCGATATCTTCCGCCTGCATGCTCGCCTCCATTGACCTGATATTCGAAACGGACGGATTGAGCGTCGACGTCCGGCGTAATTTTCACGGAATCGATGTGGACCGGCGAGACGAATTCCAGCCATACCGATTGCCAAATGCCGGTCGTCTGCACATAAAAACATTCGAAGTTGTCCGGCACCCATCTTTGCTTCCCGCGCGGCTGCGTCGCATCCGTGCTGTCCTCGGCCTTCACCGTCAGCTCGTTGGTGCCGCCGAATGTCACGTGCGGCGTAATATCGAACGAGAACGCCGTATAGCCTCCGTCGTGGCGTCCGACATAACTGCCATTGATCCACACCTTCGCGGTATAGTCGACCGCCTGGAAATGGAGCAGAACGCGCTTGCCTTCCTCGGCGGCCGGCACGACGAACGAACGATTGTACCAGACGCTCCGATGATGGGCTTCCTCCCCGATGCCGCTCGCCTTCGTCTCGTAGGTGAACGGTACGACGATCTTCCGGTCGCCGCCGAAATTGTACGGCCACCCATCCGCCTCCCCCCGATCATTATCGTCGAAGCCGAAGCGCCATTCCCCGTTCAAGTCGACCCACCGCTCCCGCACGAATTGGGGCCTCGGGTAGCCCGGGGTGTACATCTTTGTTGTCATCTTTTTTCTCCCGCTCCTCTTGTCTTCACTTTTCTATTTAAAAGATGAAATCGTTAACGGCGAAACCGTCCAAGCTTCCGATAAGCCGCGCTTTCCGACGCGGCCGTGAAGAAAGGCGTTCGGATCCGTCCACGTAAGGATCGGCTCCTCGCCGCCGTCCGCGAACACCGACAGCGCCGCGCCGCGAAGCTTCGCAACGACGCGCTTCGTCTCGCCAGGGGCGATCGCAAGTATGCCCGATTCGACTTCTTCCACGTTTTCGTAGCTCACCCGGTACAGAACGACCCTGCCGTTGCGGAACGTCAATTGATAGCCCATGAACGAATCCGCCACCTGGTCCGGAAATTCCGACTCGTTCGTCGTGCGCAGCAGCACGCTCGTCTCGTCAATCGTCTCTTCGTTCAGAGTCACGTCGAACGAGACGTCATAATCGGTCCAGCCGGCATCGCCGCCGAACCGCTTGTCGGTGCCGACTTCCGTCGGCTCGACGATCACATTGTCCGGCACGGCGGCCGCTTCGGCCGCTTCGACGTAACGAAGAGCTACTTCCCCGCCGCCGCCGGCGAGCCGCACGGTAATCCGCCGGGTTCCCGCCTCCAGCTCGAACAAGCCGAGGGGTACTTTGGTCCACTCCCCGTCGTCCGCGAATAAGGAAGGCTCCAGCTTGCGCTTTACCGTCTTCCCTCCCGCTTCGATCGCAAGCAGAGAGCCCGCGGAAGCGTTCGAGACGGAAGCCGACAGCAAGTAATCGCCGGAACGCGCGACGTGAACCGGGAACGAGACTCCGTCCCCTTTGTGCGCAAGCACGAGCGCGCCGCTGCCGTCCGGCGTTATGCCGAAACGCTCCTCCGGTCTGCCGATCGGCGTCCCGTGCACGGCTTCCATCGAGCCGGGAACGGGCTTGATCGCCTTGCGGTCGCTGCTGCCCCCCGCTTCGTTCGAGAAAGCCGTATAGCGCAGCCGCGGATTCGCCCCTGCGTTCCATGCGTAACCGATTTTTCCGCCGCGCGCCTGAAATCCCTTCCGCTCGATTCGCAGCAATCCGTCCCAATACAGCTTGACGGAATCGCCGTCCGATTCGGCCCGAACCGTATGCAGCTTCGTCAAATCCATGCCGTCCGGCAGCGGTCCGCTCGCCTCGATCTTCTCGATGCCGTCTTCGACTTCGACCAGCGACAGCGTCATACTCGCTTCGTCCAGCCGCGCCGCGCGATATTCGCCTTCGTTCTCGTAGGCGAATATCATATCGAGCGTAGCCTCTTCCCGCGCGCCGTCGCCCGCTTCCCCGCGGAGCACGAAATTAAATTCCGCCGTATGGCGTTCTTCCGCAGCAGATCGGGACAGCCAGCCCCGGCCGTCGCCGACTTGCTCCCACTTGTCCGCAGGCGGCGCGTATTCGGGAATGTCGGCGAAAGCCGGCGGCGCGGGCGCTTGCACGGGCGTTCCGTGCGTCGGTCCGAGCACGCTCAGCTTGTCGCCGTTGAACGCCAGCCGGTCGATGTTCAGCCGGCGAACGGGAGGGCCTTCCGCCGACCTTCCGGCCAAGTCGTGATAGACCAAATAATAAGAGTCCATATCCGGTCCCATGACCGTCGAGCTGTGGCCGAGTCCGTTAAAACCGTCGGCGGTCGAGATCAGCAGCGGATTATTCTCCGGAATCGCGTACACGCCGTCCGGCGCTTCGCGGCTCACCCCATAGTTCACGCGGTAGCCTTTGCTGAAGACGTGATTGCCCGTATACGTAATGAAGTAACGTCCGTTCCGCTTGACGATCATCGAGCCTTCCGTCCAATGGCCGAGCGACGTGTTCAGCTTCTTCCCCGGTTCGATCGTGAACGGATCGGTCATCGGGGCAGCCATGATGCCGCCCGATTCCGCGTGGGTAAACAGCCACTTCCCGTCATCGTCGATGAACACCGAGCCGTCGATCGTCAGGCCCAGGTTCTCCGTCTTGACGACGAACGGCCCCGTCGGCTTGTCGCTCTGCAGGACGTAATGTCCTTTGCCCGCGGGAGACGTGTACATGTAGAACGAGCCGTTCCAATAGACGACCTCGGGCGCGTAAGCCCCTTCGGTCAGCGGCTCTTCCGTCACCAGGCCCTCGTAGCGCCAGGTGACGAGATCGTCCGAGCTCCAGGCTTTGACGCCGACGCGCCAGTCCTTTGTGCTGCAATACAAATAATACTTCCCGTCGTGCCGAAGCACGAACGGATCTCCGATGCCGTAATCCTCCCATTCCTGCTCCAAGACGAGCGGATTTTGCATCGTCTGTCCGATGGCGATCGTCATATTGTCCGCTCCTTCTTTCTTCGCGGGCCCCCACAGGGCGGCGGCTGCGGCGATGATGACCGCGAGCGCGCCGGCCGAGAGCAAGATCCCGATGCTTGTGCGCCTGTTCATTCGGTTCATCCTTTAATGCCGCTGATGGCCATCGATTCGATGAAGTACCGTTGGGCGAAGAAAAAGACGATAAGAACCGGAAGCAGCGCAATCAAAGATGCCGCCATCATCGATGGGTAATTGGAAGTCGAAATGTAGTTGGATTGCATGCTCGCGATCAGCACCTGGATCGTTTGCTTTTCCGGCGTGTGCAGGTAGATGAGCGGCCCGAGGAAATCGTTCCAGATGCCCATGAAGCCGAGCGCCGCCTGCGCCGCGATTGCAGGCTTCGCGATCGGAAGCGCCACCGTGACGAAGGTGCGGAAGTAGCCCGCTCCGTCGATTTTCGCCGCGTCGATCAGATCGCTTGGAATGGAGCCCTGCATGAATTGGCGGAAAAAGAAAATGGTGACGATGTTTCCGAACAATCCGGGAACGATCAGAGGCAGCAGCGTGTCGACCCAGCCGAGCTCGGAGAAGCCGATGTACTGCGGGATCATGACGACGGAGTACGGGATCATCATCGTGCCGAGCAGCGACATGAAGATCGCATTTTTAAACGGGAATTCGAATTTGGAAAAGGCGTAGGCGGCCATCGCGGAGACGAACAGGCCGACCGACAGCACCGTGACGACGATAATGCCGCTGTTCATAAAGCCGTGCAACAGCGGCGCTTTCGTCCAAACGTCGATATAGTTCGCCCAAGTCAGCGGATCGGGGATCCACTTCGGCGGAATATCGAATACGTGCTGCTGCAGCTTGAGCGAGGTGGATACCGTCCAAGCCAGCGGCCCGAGCATGACGAACGAGCCGGCGATCAGCAGCGCGTAAATCAATACGTTCATGATCGTCCTTTCTCTTGCCATCCCTGCGGCTCCTCTCTAGTCCTGGTAGACCCACCGCCTGGAGAAGCGGAATTGGATCAGCGTGATGATAAAAATAATAACTCCAAGCACCCACGCCACGGCGCTGGCATATCCCATGCTGAAATATTTGAACGCTTCCTGGAAAATGTAGAACACGATCGTCGCTCCGCTGTACTCGGGTCCGCCGTCCGTGGCCATGATGTACATTTGGCTGAACGATTGGAACGTGCCGATGATGCCCATGACGATTACGAAGAAGTGAATCGGCGTCAGCAGCGGAAGCACGATATGTCTGAACTGGTGCCATCGGTTGGCGCCGTCGACCTGCGCGGCCTCGTAGTAAACCGACGAGATGCCCTGCAAACCCGCCAAATAGAGCACCATCGTCCCCCCGATCCCGCTCCAAAGCCCCATAATGACAAAGGAAGGCTTCACCCAGTTCGGGTCGCCGAGCCAGTTCGGTCCCTGCACGCCGAAAATGGTCCAAATGAATTCGTTAATCAAGCCGTAATCGTAATTCAGCATCCACTGCCAAAGCAGCGATACCGCGATGATCGGACTGATGACCGGAATATAGTAAATCGTCCGGAACACGGAGATGCCCTTGAGCGGACGGTTCATCATAATGGCGAGCAGCAGCGAAATGACCATGCCGATCGGGATGCCGATGAGCAGATAGAACGTATTATAGATCGACTTGTAAAATTTTTCGTCCTGAAGCATCTTTTTGAAGTTTTCCGTACCGACGAATGTTGCCGGCGTCAGCATATCCCAAGACGTAAAGCTCAGCCCGAGCGACGTCAGAAGAGGCGCAAGCCCGAAAATCAAAAAGCCGAGGACCGGAGGCGTGACGAACAACAGCGACCACGCGATCTCCTTGCGACGGTATCCCGTCGTTTTATTCCGTTTCATCCGCAATTCCTCCCGGCCGCAAGCGGCGAAAAGGCAAAAGACGAATCGCGGTTGCCCGCCGCCTTTCGCCTTCCCGCCCGCGGGGCGTTTCCTAAGCGATTACTTGTTGCCTTCGTCGTACAACTTTTGAAGTTTCGGCTGTTCTTCTTTCAAGAAATCCGCGGCAGACTTTTTACCCGTCCACACTTGGCTGACATCTTGCCAGAACGTATCGAGCCATTTCGTGTTTTTGGAGCCGACTTCGATCGGCGGACGGCCGTAGTCTTCGATGATATCGAGAAATACTTGCCGGTTCTGCGGCGCTTTTTCCATTTGGAGAAACTCGCCTTTCGCCATGTCGATCAAGTTCGGCACCGCTTGGCCGAGCTCGTAGTTTTGCTTTTGCGAATCGCGGTCCAAGCTGAGGTACGCCGCGAGGGAGAACGCGTCGTCCGGATATTTCGTGTCCTTGGAGACGACGAAGCCGAGAGAGCCGAGCCAAGTCGCCGTTTTCCCCGTGTTCGGGCTCGCCGGCCATGCCGCGATGTCCCAATTGAACGGAAGATCCCAGAAGGCAGGCTGGTCCCAGGGTCCCATCGGGAACATCGCGACTTTGCCCGCCACGAATCTCGAATAACCGTTTTGCGCTTTTTCATCGTCCGGCGAAGGGCTTACTTTGTGGACGAGGCTGAGGTCCGCGACGAATTGAAGCGCTTGCGCGAACTCCGGCGTGTCGATCGTGATCGTGCCTGTGGAGTAGTCGATCCAGTCGCCGCCGTTGGCCCATACCGCGGATTCGAGGCTGTAGCCCGCGACGCCGAACGTGTCGATTTTGCCGCGGTCGTTCACGACCGTCAGCTTTTTGGCGTCGGCGAGCATGTCGTCCCACGTATATTCGCCGGCTTTGGCGCTCGGATAGGACAAGCCCGCCCGATCGAACAAATCCTTGTTGTACGCCATCGCCCACGGACCGACATCCTTCGGCAAGCCGTACAAGTCTCCGCTGCCGACCAGCTTGCCGTCAAAACGGTACCGGTCCAGCGCCGCCTGCCAGACGTTGTCCGGATCGACGATATCGCCGCTGTCGAGCATCGGCTGCAAGTTCATCAGAATGCCGCTGCTTACGAATTTGTTGAATTGAGCGCCGCCTGCATAGAAAACGTCCGGCGTCTTCTTGGCCGCGATCAGCGTGTCGAGCTTCTGATAGTACTCGCCCGGAGGCACAACCGTATATTTGACCTTTTTGTTCGGGTACTTCTGCATGTACGAGTCGATCAGCTTTTGGAATACGGCTTTTTCGCTGTCGCCGCCCCAGCCCATGAACTCGATTTCGGCTTTCGCTTCCGGATCGAAGCCGCCCGTCGCTTCCGCAGACGGTGATTCGGATGACTCAGGCTCTTTTGTCGATACCGTCGGCGGGGCGTTTGACTCGCCCGTTCCGTTATCATTGTTCGATCCGCATCCCGAAAGCACGAATGAAAATGAAAAAAACAACGCGATCATGCCGACGGCCCACTTGTTCTTCCAACCTTTCATCGCTTTCCCCCCAAATTTGGAATAAGCAAACCCTGTAACTCCAAACGAATACTGAACAATACAACGCTTACATCTCCAGCTTGCCGAAGGACATTCTGCGCCGGACAAACGTTCCATATGATGCAAAATCGTTGTTTTGTTACAAATATTCTGTTTATGATCAAAATATAAATTCTTATCGTTCGAATGTCAACGTTTTCTTTCATTTTTATTGAATAATTCAACAAAATTTACGGATATTCTGTTTTTATTACATGAAAACTGTAACATTTCCTTGCTCGTACCGTATTCTCATGATGATGCCCTGCGGATAATCTCCGAAGTTTTTGCCGAACAGATTGATTCCGCCTTGATGCTTCGCATCCGGCTTCAGCCCGATTCTCAGCGTAATGTATGGCTTCTCCTCCAGACGAAGATCGGCCAGCGTCACAGACGAGCACTTTTCGTTGTCGACGGCGCTTCGGTCGTGATTGATCGACCATGTTTTGAGCAGGCCGTGCTGCGTGCTCGAATCGGCCCACCAATCGGGGTTCAGCTTGCCGCGATGGTCGCCGAAATCGCCGGGGGAGATCCATGAGCCGACCTCGACATCGTTGACCCAAACCGTAATTTCCGATGGCCAGTCGTTGTTGTAATTCGGCGCTTCCGAGCATAGCTCCATCGAGAACTCAAGCGATTTCACCTTTGCGTCTTGCGGCAGCTTTTTGGGAAAGCGGTATTCGATCCAGCCTTTGCGGAACCAAATGATTTCCGCCGTCCGGCAGTCCGGGTGATAGAAGCTTTCAGGTTCGTCCTCGGGAATGACCATCTGCGTCGAATTGGCGATGCCGCACGTCGGTTGGATGTCGAATTGAATGAAGTGGCCGATCGGCATTTCGATTTCGAACGTCTTGTCACGGTTCTGGTAGTAGGCAATCGGATTCAGGATGAAGCGGACGTCGTCGAAATTGCGGCTGCACACCTTCATGGCTCCCCGCGTCGCGGGCTGCAGCTCGGTCAGGATCAGCTCCGCCTCCTCGAGCACCTTTACGTTCGTCGCGGCCGTCGAAACCGGGATATCCAGCGCTTCGGCGATTTCGATGATGTTTACGTTAGGCTTGGTCAACAACAGCTTGATAATCCCGATTCTCGTATGCGTGCTTAAGGCATGGGCGACCTTCACGAGACGGTCAGGTTCATTGATCGATAATTCCAGCATGAAGACGGCACCTCCGGATAATCGTGAATACAGTAACTTGATTTAATCATGATTTGTTGATTCCGTCCATCATTTTTGTAATAAAACAGATCATCCATGCAATATCCGATCTCCATCTATCCGATTCGCAGGATCGCCGTCCCGCGGAAGGCCGGTGTGCTGAGATGCCGCCCCGCGGAAGGCAGGCGTGCTGAAGATGCAGCCCCGCTCGGCCACTTGTGCACATGCATTGCTTTATTCGCTATCGCTTTTTCGCGGCTGGCTTGGCCATTTGTGTACTGCAGGGCCCTATTCGCTTTCGCCTCCACGGCCACACGGCCACTTGTGCACCTGCATTGCTTTATTCGCTATCGCTTTTTCGCGGCTGGCTTGGCCATTTGTGTACTGCAGGGCCCTATTCGTCCTCGCCTGCGCGGCCACACGGCCACTTGTGCACCTGCAGGGCCCTACTCGCTTTCGCCTGCGCGGCCACACGGCCACTTATGCACCTGCAGGGCTCTATTCGTCCTCGCCTACTACGCGGCTGCTTTGCCTTTTGCGCACCTGCAGGGCCCTATTCGTCCTCGCCTGCGCGGCCACACGGCCACTTATGCACCTGCAGGGCTCTATTCGTCCTCGCCTGCGCGGCCACACGGCCACTTGCGCACCTGCAGGGCCCTACTCGCTTTCGCCTGCGCGGCGTTGTCGGCGCAACGACCAGCGGCATGTTGAAAAACGACTGGCATCGTATTTGACGAAGCAGTCGAACGCAACCATGGCATTCAAGTGTACTCTGTGCAATGAAATACTTCTATACCGCCTTTCTCGGGCTCATTCATTGCACTCCGTACAGTCAAATGCCCCCATTTCAAGCGATTTGAGCGATTCCGACGAGTTTCATTGTACGTTTTGCAATAAAATGCCTTAGTATCGCCTTTTTTCTGCCACATAACTGTACAATGTACAATTCACTCCAAAATCCGCTTACGTCGGAAACCGAAAAGACCACCCTTTCGTAAACGGAGCTTCCGTCTGCCATTACGAACCGAGTGGTCTCTGTACATTTTTTTGAAAAAATATTGTCGATCTCGGGAGCAATCGCCGGTCTGTTGAACGATGGCCGTTTTTTTGAGGATTAGTCGCCCTTCGGGCAATCGCCGCTTTTTGAAGAACCGCCTGTCTTTTGAGCAAATTGCAGCTTTTTTGAGGATTTGTCGCCTTTTGCGCAATGACCGCTATTTTGAACAATTGACGGTCTTTTGAGCGATCGCCACCTATGGAGCAGTCACCGCTTTGAGGAGTCGCCGCCTTTTGCCCCAATCGCCGCTTTTATGAACAATCGTCGATCCTTTGAGCAACGCCGCCGCTTTTAAAGCAAATCGCCGCTTATTTCAGTTTGGCCCGTTCGGCCTTGGGCAGTCCGCTTACGACGAGGTCGTACGAGTGGCGCACCATATCTGTCAGCTCGGACAGCGTGAAGGTGCCGTCGAGCGCGATCGTGTTCCAGTGCTTTTTGTTCAGATGATAGCCGGGCTTCACCGCGGCGTGCTGCTCCCGCAAACGTTCGGCGATGGCCGGATCGCATTTCAGCGAGATAGCATCTCCGTCGCCGGATAAAAGCGCGAACATTTTGCCCCCGACCTTCATGACCTTCGGGTCCGGTCCGAACGGGAACTCCGCCCGAGCACCGGGCAAGGACAAGCAATAGTCTTCCAGTCTGGAAATCAATCAGCGCCGCCTCCCCATACTTCACGCGAATTGTTACGTTCATGGGAAAGCAGCCCCGGCGATCCGGCGCATACGCGCGGAAACGGTTGCCGAGGCTGCCTGTCCCTGTTTAATAGGTCAAATTCGGATACAACGGGTATTGTGCCGTCAGCTCACGCACCAAACCTCTGGCTTTGGCGAGCGTCGCTTCGTCCTTCGGATTTTTCAGCGTCATGGCGATGATATCGGCGATCGTCTTCATTGCCGTCTCATCCATACCGCGGGAAGTCACCGCCGGCGTGCCGATCCGGATGCCGCTCGTCACAAACGGGCTCGTCGGATCGAACGGAATAGCGTTTTTGTTAACCGTAATGCCGACCGAATCGAGCACATGCTCGGCGTCTTTGCCGGTAATGTTCAAGTTGCGCGTATCGACAAGCATCAGATGGTTGTCGGTGCCGCCGGAAACGAGGTTCAGACCGTGACCGAGCAGCGCGTCTGCCAACGTCTTGGCATTGTTCACCACATTTTGGGCATATTCCTTGAAGGAAGGTTCAAGCGCTTCTCCGAACGCCACCGCCTTGGCCGCGATAATATGCATAAGCGGGCCGCCTTGCGTGCCGGGGAAAACCGCCTTGTCGATGGCGGCGGCCCATGGCTTGGTGCACAGAATCATGCCTCCGCGCGGACCGCGAAGCGTCTTGTGGGTCGTCGTCGTGACAAAATGGGCGTGCGGGACCGGATTCGGATGGAGACCAGCCGCCACAAGACCCGCAATATGCGCCATGTCGACCATGAACAGCGCGCCGACGTCCTGTGCGATGCGGCCGAGCTTCTCGAAATCGATAATGCGCGGATACGCGCTCGCCCCTGCGACGATCAGACGCGGACGATGCTTGAACGCCGCTTTGCGGACTTCTTCATAATCGATCGTAAACGTGTCTTCGCTTACGCCGTACGCGACAAAATTGTAAAGCAGGCCGGACGCGTTAACCGGACTTCCATGCGTCAAATGTCCGCCATGCGCGAGATTCATGCCGAGGACCGTATCGCCCGGTTTGAGCGTCGCGAGGTATACGGCCATATTGGCCTGAGCGCCCGAGTGCGGCTGCACGTTGGCATGCTCGGCGCCGAACAGCTTTTTGGCCCGTTCGCGCGCGATGTCCTCGGCGGTGTCGACATGCTCGCAACCGCCATAATACCGCTTGCCCGGATAGCCTTCCGCATATTTGTTCGTCAGCACGGTGCCCATCGCTTCCAGAACGGCCTCGCTCACGATGTTCTCGGACGCGATCAGCTCGATGTTGTCACGCTGGCGCTGCAGTTCGAGGCCGAGCGCGCGAACCAGTTCGGGATCTTGCTTGCGCAAATGTTCCATTCTCTTCTCCTCCTCCGAATTGAATACTCAACGGTCAGCAATCTGCTTGTCGCCCGTTAGAGCGCTACGGTAAGCGAATGCCCGTTAGAGCGCTACGGTTGACAACCTGTGAGACCGTCCGCTCGCGGTGCTACGGTTAACAACCTGTGCGCACGCCCGCCAGAGCGCTACGGCTCCGCAACCAGTTGGTGCCCGCCCGCTAGGACGTTACGGTTAACAACTTTGTTGGTGCCTGCCCGCCAAAGCGCTACGGCTCCCTGCTTGGCGCACGCCCGCTCGCGGCGCCCGTCATTCACACGCTTCACCGGCACGTTCCGCCGCATCCGCCGCTTCGAGCGAATAGACGGCGCGTGCGCCGCCGATCAGCTTCGGGCGCGTCAGCGCCATCGTCACATGCGCACTTCCGATCGCGCGCACCGTCGGCCGCACCGGCACCGCAACGCGGCGCAGATGCATCCCGATCAGCGTGTCGCCGATGTCGATGCCGGCATGCGCCGATACCGTCTCCACCAGCACGGCGTCGGGCAAATGCCGGTACGCATAGGCGGCCATCGAACCGCCGGCCTTCCGTACCGGAATAGCGGCAACCGGCTCCAGGCCGTAACGTTCGGCCGCCTCGCGCTCGATCACGAGCGCCCGGTTCAGATGCTCGCAGCACTGGTATACCGGATAGAAGCCAAAGTCGCGCCGCGCCGCTTCCACCCCGGCGAAGACCGCAGCCGCCGCCTCCATCGTTCCGGCCGTGCCGATTCTCGCTCCTATCAGTTCGCTCGTACTGACGCCCAGCACAAGCAGTTGACCCGGCCGCAGCTTTGCCGCAACCGCCAACTCGCGGACGATCGTCTCGACATCCGCCGTCACGCCGCTCCACGATATTCCGCTCATGGCCGCGCCTCCCGGATCAGGGGCGAACCGCATAACGGTCTTCGATCGCCTTCACTTTGCCGATGCGCCCGACATGGCGCTCGCCGCCCGAAAACGGCGTTTCCAGCCATATGCGGATAATTTCCTGCGCGACGCCGGGGCCGATAACCCGCTCGCCCATAGCCAGCACGTTGGAATCGTTGTGCTCGCGCGTCGCTTGAGCGGAGAACAGATCGTGCACCAGCGCGCAGCGAATGCCCGGCACCTTGTTGGCGGCAATGGTCATGCCGATACCCGTGCCGCATATCAAAATGCCGCGGTCGGCTTCTCCGGCAACGACTGCGTCGCATACGGGAAGCGCGTAATCGGGATAATCGACCGACTGCTCGCAATTGCAGCCGACATCATGCACCTCGTGGCCGAGCGATTCGATAAACGGTACCAGAACGTCTTTCAGGCGGTATCCGGCGTGGTCCGCGCCAATGGCGATTTTCATATCCACATCCTCCTTCAAGGTAAACCGTTCTTTTGCTAAGAACGGAAAGTGTCGAAATACGTTACCTTTAGTATACCTGAATTCGCCTTAAAAGACGAAAAAAGAGCAAGACATGCATCGCTGCATGCTGCTCTTTGCCCAGGCGACCGGCCGTATATTCCGATGCTCCACCGTGGTTTCGCCCACTTCGTCGCCAGTCACATCGGAACCCATTTGTCGAATCGAGTTAATCATACCCGAGTTTGTGAAAAAAATCAATCGTCTTTGTTCCCGTCTTTACCTTCGAATTCGCCCTTTTCGCCCTTATCGTCGCCTTCGCTGCCTTCAACTTCGCTCTCGTTTTTACCTTCATTACCTATATTTTTACCTTCGTCTTTGCCGCCTTCATCTTTTCCTTCGTTTGCACCCTCGACTTCGCCCTCGTCCTGCCCCTGCATTTCCTGCAGCTTGTCGAGCAGCCGGCGCAAGGCGTCCTCAATTTCGTTGGCGCAGCTATGATATTCCTCTAGCGAACCGCCAAACGGATCGGCAATATCAAAACTCGGAATGCGCCGCTCCAGCTCCAATAGCCGCGTCCGCTCCGCTTCGCCCAGTTGCTCGCCGAGCGCGGCTTTCATATGCAGCTCGGAATAAAGCCGCTCCACCTCCTCCAGATCGGAGAGGACCGACGAATCGCGGTCGACGAATTCCTTGAGCGTATGGGTTTTGTTCACCGCTTCCGGAAACCGCTCCAGCAGCATCCGCTTATGGCTGACCGTCATCGTCAGAATGAGATCGGCCCAGCCGACGGCTTCTCCGCTGATTGCGGAGGATCGTCCGTCGTAAGCCACTTTTCGGTCGGCCAGCACCTTGGACGCGTGAGCGGATACCGGCAGGCCGTTCACCGTCGATACGCCCGCCGAGCGGACCTCCACCGGAAACCCTCGGCCTTCCGCCATGCTTCGAAGCATCGCTTCGGCCATCGGAGAGCGGCACGTATTACCGGTACATACAAACAGAATACGCATAGCCAATGCAGAGCTCCTTTTCGAAACCGGCGGCGTCTTGACCGATGCCGCCGTTCTTGTGATGGATTTGCGCTTCTACTGCGGTTACTCCGTTTATACCAAAAACAGTATGCCGAAAGCAAGCAAAATGACTCCGCCGCACGCTTCGCCGTAATCCCCGAGGTTGACGCTGACGCGCCGGCCGAGCAGCAAGCCGAGAACGGACATGAGCCCGCCGAATGCCCCGAACAGCAAAATGGTCATCATCATATCCGCGGCGAACAGCCCGAGTGAAATGCCGACCGAGAACGAATCGACGCTTACGCCGAACGCAAAGAGCGTCATCCCCCAAACGCTGCGGTGATTGAACGATCGGGCGTGATCGCCGCGCATCGAGCTGTAGATCATATGTCCGCCAAGCACCAGCAGCAGCCCTCCTGCCGCCATCGTGGCGACATGGCCGAGCAATACGCCCATGTAGCGGCCGGCCACAATTCCGGCGAGCGGCATCCACACATGAAACAGCGCGATGACGGAGCTAAGCTTCAGAATATCCCGCAGCCGGATCCCCTTCAGACCGATGCCAATGCCGAGTGAAAAGGCGTCCATTCCGAGCGCGAACGCCATCATGAGCAGCGTCACAAAATGACCGCTTTGCAAATTGGCGACGTCCAAAGTCCATCTCCCCCGATTCCCGTTGGCGTTCACTACCCAACATATGCGGACGAGCAAGGAAAGATGACCAAGCTTTCGGCAATGGGAATGGAATCACCGCACAGGCCGGAATGAATTCCGACGCACAGGAGAGCTGTACATACCGGATACGGACCGGGCTACACCCGGACGATCCGGTGGGCGGCCGCCTTGGCCAGCCGGTTCAGGAGGGCAAGTCCGATGCCCGTCTGCGGGCAAGCTTCGGCCCATATGCGGTCGATGCCGCGCGCGTCGAACTCGCGAAGCGAGCCGTACAGACGCCGGGCCGCCGTCTCCAGCCGCGCCAGACTGCCGCAGGCGATCACGGCGTCGGCGTCGTACCCGGCCGCCCTTTCCTCGTACGTGAGCACGCCGGTCCGTTCGCCGCGCCGCCGCGCTTCTTCGACCGCCTCAAGAATATAGGCCCGCACGGCCGAAGGTTCCCCCTGCACGAGCTCCATGACGCCCCGTGGAGCGTAATGGGCGTATTTCATGCCGGGGGAGCGCGGCGCGCCATGCGCGGCTTCCGCGGCTTCGTCTTCACGCCATGACGCGGACGGCTCCTCGCCCGGCTGCAGCGAGACACTCGGGAGGCCAAGACCGAGCGACGGATCGAGCAGCACCTCGTCCGCCGTCTCCCGCAGCTGCTCCGCGGTTACCCCGCCCGGGCGCAAAATGCGGACCGAGCCGGGTCCGGCGATTTCCACCACCGTCGACTCCACGCCGACGCCCGTCGGACCGCCGTCGACAATCCCGTCGATCCGGCCGTTCAAATCGTCGATGACATGCGCCGCCTCCGTCGGGCTGGGCCGTCCGGAGCTGTTGGCGCTCGGAGCGGCAATCGGCCTGCCCGCCTCGGCAATGAGCCGCAGCGCCAGGTCGTGGTGCGGCATGCGCAGCGCCACCGTATCCAGACCGGCCGTTACGCGCGGCGAAACCGCACCGGGACGGACGGGCAGCACCAGCGTCAGCGGGCCGGGCCAGAAGCGCTCCATCAGCCGGCTTGCCAATTCGCCGTACGGCAGGACAAGCGCGTCCAGTTGCCCTGTGTCGGCAATATGGACGATAAGCGGATTGTCGGCCGGACGCCCCTTGGCCGCGAATATCCGCTCCACCGCCGCCGTGTCGGCCGCGTCGGCGCCAAGCCCGTATACGGTTTCCGTCGGAAAGGCGACAATTCCGCCGTCCCGCAGCATGCGGGCCGCTTCCGCGATCGCCCGCTCCCGGCCGCCCGGCTCGAGCGCCCGCCATATTTTCGTATTTGCAGTCATACCAACGTCAATCCTTGTCTGTCGTTTCTCGCCAAACGTCAAGCGAGCCGCCCGATTCGGGGCGGCGTCGCATCATGCCTGCTTTATTATATCATATTGCAGCCAAAAAACCTCAATTCGAAGACGTTGAAACCGGGACGTTCGGCAGCGCGGGCATACGCTGTGATTTGCAGGCCAACAATTCCTATTGCTTGATCGCCGCCTCCCCCTACAGTTTGATCTGGACCTTCAACAAGCCCGGATCTTTATGTCCGCTGAAAAATGCCGGCGCATCCTCCAGCGCGATAACTTTGGAAAGCAGCGGCTTCACGTCGACCCGCCCTTCCTTAATCCAGTGAAAGGCGGGATAAAACGTCTGGTTGGTCGCTTTTGTGCCGATAATCGTCCAATCCTTGTTAAACAAATCGAACGGACTGAACCGGATCCGATCATCGTTGTTCGTCACGCCGAACTGCAAATACCTGGAGCCGGGGCCCATATAGGCAAACGCCTGTTCAATAACGGACGGAATCCCTGTCGCCTCGACGACGACGTCGAAGCCTCCGGGGAAGTCATCCGGCGACAAATCCCGGCTGAGCACCCCTCTCGTCGCGCCGAATCGCAGCGCAAGATCGAGTTTTTCCCGGGATACGTCGACGACCACAAGTTCGGACGCTCCCGACCTCGCGATCGTCTGCACCAACTGCTGGCCCATCGCTCCCGCGCCGAACAGGATCACCCGCTCCCCTACCTGGAGCTGCAACCGGTTCATCCCGTACACCACGCAAGCCATCGGTTCGATAAACGCGCCTTCCTCGAACGTCATGGCATCCGGCAGCTTGAGCACATTTTGCATCGGCACGCGCACATATTCGGCCATGCTTCCGTCCAGACTGACCCCGATCCCCTTCCAGTTGCTGCACAGATTTCCCCGGCGGGTCAGGCAATACGCGCAACGTCCGCAACCAATATTCGGTTCGGCGCTAACCCGGTCGCCCACCTTCAGATCCGGCACGCCTTCGCCAACCTCATGGATAACGCCGGAAAACTCGTGGCCAGGTACGATCGGGTAGGAAGCAATGAATTTCCCCTCGTAGATATGTACATCTGTGCCGCAAATGCCGACGTTGTGCACCTTTATCGTCACTTCCCCGTATCCCGGCTTCGGATAGGGTACTTCCCTGATTGTCGCATGAAACGGTTTTTCGATCACGAAAGCTTTCATTTTTGTCCCTCCGTTGAACGACTGTCCGTTTATGGCGGCGCCGAGCGCCGATAAGACATTTGAATGCCATTCAGCCTTTGCCGGTCCAGACGGTAAACAGCTCTTTGTTGCGAGCGTACACTTCTTGAAACAAGCCGTAATAATGCTCGTATATCGGTTGCGCCGCCGGATCGGGCTCGAACTGTCGGCCGGTCATGGACACCGCTTGACGGCAACCTTCCGCCAATGACCGATATGCGCCGATTCCCGTTCCGGCTATGATCGCCGCGCCGACACAGGCTTCCTCTTCGATTCGGGTTGTATAGACCGGCTTGCCGAAGATGTCGGCCTGAGCTTGCAGCCATACCTCGTGTTTGGAGCCTCCGCCGGACGCCAGAATGCGGTCAACTTTAATCCCTTGTTCCTCGATCGTCTCGAGCGAGCTGCGAAGCGCGTAAACCACCCCTTCCACCACCGCTTTCACGATATGCTCCTTGCGGTGCTTCAGGGTCATGCCGAAAAAACAAGCCCGCGCGTTCGGATCCATATGCGGAGTCCGTTCCCCGATCAAATACGGCAGGAACAGTACACCTTCGCTGCCCGCACGGACGCGCGTCGCCAGTTCCAACAGGCTGTTGAAGTCGGATGTCTGAAGCACATTTTCCTTCAGCCACTTCAAGGCAAGGCCGCTGTTCAGGTTGGAGCCCTGTATGACCCAGGAGCCCTTGAAGACATGGCAAAACGTGTTCAGTCTCCATTGAAGGTCATAGAGCGGTTCGGCCGTCATCGAGGAGACCTGTCCGCCCGTGCCGATATTGGAAATGACCCATCCCGGCTCGATCACCCCGTTGCCTACCGCTTGCATCGTTTGGTCGGAACCGCCGAAAACAACGGGCGTGCCCCGACGCAGCCCGGTTTCAAGTGCAGCCGATTCCTGAATTTCACCGGCAATATCCATGGGCTCGAAGCATTCGGGAAAAATGGACGGAGGCAAGCCAAGCGCCTCGATAAGCGGATGGCACCACTGCCGTTCCCGGGTATTAAATGCCAGCGTGCTTGAAGCGTCAGTCGCTTCGCACGCGATTCTTCCCGTTAATTTGTACCGGATATAGTCTTTCGGCAGCAGCACCTTGTCGATGGCCGCGAAAACTTCCGGTTCGTTCTCCTTCACCCACAGCAGCGAAGCGACCGCAAAGCCGGCGGACGCCCGATTCATCGTTTGCGGCGCAAGCTGCTGCTCATGCAGCAAATCGTTGATCGATCGGACCTGCTTTTTCGCTCGTTGGTCGGACCATATGATGGCGGGCCGAATAGGTTCCCCGCTCCGGTTCAGGACAACCAGACCGTGCATCTGGCCGGACAGCCCTACCCCGCGAATACGCTCCGCTTCGACCCCCGATTCGGACAAGAGCTTCCGTATGACCCGTGTTGTCGCAGACCACCATCTGTCTGGCGGCTGCTCCGCCCACTCTTCTTGGGGAACTTCAATCGGATACTGCTCATGGCAAATGCCGTACGTCTTCCCGGTTACGTCCATTAACAAAGCTTTCACGCTTGATGTGCCCAAATCAATCCCGAGCAAGAAAGTCACATGCATGACCCCCTTTGTCTTTTACGTTCCTTTGCACACGCTGCGCATAAATGGGCAACCTATTCGATTGCGCCGTTCGGATACACGACAATTTTCAGACACTCGCTCTTGTGGTTAAGCGCCCGCTCCATCGCCGCTTGCGTCTGTTCAAGCGGAAACTTGTCCGTGACGATCGCGCTCGCATCCACCAAGCCGGACGACAGAAACGCAATGCCTCTCGGATAGACGTTGGCATAGCGGAAAATGCCGTAAATATCCACTTCATTGTCGGCAATAAACGGGATGTTCAGCGCGATGTCGGCTTGGGCCGGCAATCCGACGATCGCAAGCTTGCCTCCCCGCCGAAGCGATGCCAGGGCGGCTTGAAGCGCCTTCGGATTACCGGCCGTCTCCCATGCGACATCAACCCCGTCACCGTTCGTTAACCGTCTGATTTCCTCTACCGGGTCCTGTTCCCGGATGTTGATCGCGTGGCTTGCGCCGAGCCGTGTTGCGGCTTCCAGCCGCAACGGCTCAAGATCGGTCACGATGATCGTGCCCGCACCGTATGCTCTCGCTGCCGCCACAGCCATCAGTCCGACCGGCCCCATCCCCATGATCGCGACGGTGGAGCCGGGCTGCAGGCGCGTGCGGACGGCCGCATGCAAGCCGACCGAAAACGGCTCCACCAAAGCCGCCTCCTCGTAGGACAAATGATCCGGAATCGGAAAAACGAAGTCTTGCCGCATTTTAATATATTGCGCGAACGCGCCATCGTAAGGAGGGGTTGCCAGAAACTTTACATCCGGACACAGATTGTATCGGCCGCTCTTGCAAGCGTCGCAACGTCCGCATGTCACGCCCGGTTCGACCGCAACCCGGTCGCCTACCCGGAATTTCCGGACGTTCTCACCGACCGCGGCAATGTCGCCGGAGCACTCGTGTCCCAAAATAAACGGTTTGTCCACCACATATTTCCCGATACGGCCATGTGCGTAATAATGCAAGTCGGATCCGCATATCCCGACCGCCATCACCTTGATCAGCACCTCGTCAGGTCCGATGGCGGGGACCGCCATCTCCTCAATGCGAATTTCCCGTGTTTGATGCATCACAGCCGCTTTCATCGCCGCGGGCAATTGGCTCGTCGTCATCGCTCCCAGTTCCTTTCTCCAAAGAAATTCGTAAGCAAAGGTTCAAAAGCGCTTACATGTTGATTCTGTTATCATTTTAGCTTTTGCCATCGGGAATAAAAATGAAAAATCTTTGAGTTTGTTGCGCTTTCTTTTTATACTTGCTCGCGATACTTTTTAGGCAGAACGATCGTCATTTCCGTCCCCTTTCCGCTAACGCTCCGAATTCGAAGGCAGTAAGGCTCGCCGAAATACAGCTTGATTCGCTCCTCCACATTTTTGAGGCCGATTCCGGTATGCATCTTTTTATCTTTCCCTGCTCCGCTCTTCCACTCCTTCTCGTCCATGCCCGCCCCGTTGTCGATGACGCTGATTTCTAAAAGTACGCCGTTTCGGACATGCGCTTCGATTCGTATCAGGCCGCCTTCTTCCTTCGACTCCATCCCGTGGTAAATCGCATTTTCGACCAGCGGTTGCAGAATCAGGTTCAAAACGCAGCACTCCCAAGCCTCGTCCCCAATATCATACACCACTTCAAAAATATCGCCATAGCGGTATTTCTGAATGGTGATGTAATTTTTGATCATGTTGATTTCTTCCTCCAAGGTGACAACCCGGCCCTTGTGAGAAATGCTGTACTTCAGCAATTGGATAAGCGAGGTAGTCATATGGCCGATATTTTCCACGTTTTGAATGACCGCAAGCCATCGGATCGAATCCAGCGTGTTATACAGAAAATGAGGATTAATCTGCGATTGAAGCAGCTGGAATTCCATTTCGCTTTTTTTCTGTTCCTGCTCGATCGCGGTCTTCAACAGAGAATCCAGTTTCACGACCATTTTATTGAAGGAGTTGCTCAATTGCCCCAATTCGTCGGTCCGGGTAATTTCAATTCTCGTATCCATATCACCTTTCTCGAATTGTTTGATCTTGCGGTTCAATTCGATAATCGGGGTCGTAAAGTAAATCGACAACCGGTACGAAGCGAGAAACGAAACGATTAGAAAGAACAGCAGCGCGAACAGCCCGATTTGGCCCAATTGATTCATCGACGTATTAATTTTGGCCGTATCGATCATCCGCACAATTCGCCAATTGCTGTAGCTGATGGAATCGGAGACGATAATGCTTTCCTTGCCGAAAATCTTGCCGTTGATCCGGGTTTGATTCATGTCCAACAACTGGGGATATTGCACGATGATTTCGCTTAGGTTAGCGGTGTAGGGATAACTGAGGACCGTTTCGTTTGCGGCTGTGACGATCAGCACCTTTTCGTCGGCTCCGCCCGTCGTCGTCGCCACAATCTCCTCCAGATAGGACCGGTTGATATCGATCACGAGAAAACCGATCCGATAGCCCGACTGCGGCTGGAAGATCGGGACGACAAACGAAATGACTTTGTCGTTTACGCACAAGAAGTAATAGGCTTCCGCCGCGTCCTTGTAACAATTCTTCAGCATGGCCTCAATCTCCGCATTTCGTTCGCCGATCCGTCCCTCCACGTCGTCGAAGACGGTGCTGAAGTAGGCGCCATTCTCGCGGTTTCCGATAATCTCGATTTTCCGGATATACTCGTGGACGGAAACCAGATTGTAAATGAGGGAATTGACGACCGTACGCGAATTCTCCTCCTCTTCCGCGCCAAGGTAAGAGGCGCCGCTTAGCGCATGGATGACATTCGCATTTCTGCTGATCGAGCTCACCGTCTTGTTCATAAAACTTAGAATCAGCTCGACGCTTTGCTTGGTCCCGTTGGAATAGCGGACAGCGCTGTCCATTTCCTTTTCCCGCATCGTTTGAAAAAAGTAAAAGTAGACGATGACGCTGATCGAGATCAGCATCATCACGACCAGGGATGAAATATAGAGAAAAATCTTTTTTTGAATCAAGCTGCCACCTGCTTTTGGGATGTTGGCCGCTTACCCGTTATGTTCGAGCGGAGCGGACGATTTTTTGAACTCCTGGCAACTCATCCCCGTCGTTTCTTTGAACACCTTGCTGAAGTAATACGGATTGTCGAAGCCGACCATTTTCGCGATTTCGTACGCCTTGTAGTTGGTATGAAGCAGCAGTTCCTTCGCTTTTTCGATGCGGATATTGTTCAGGTAGCTCGTAAAGTTCACGCCGATTTCCTGCTTGAACAACAGGCTGAGATAGCTCTTGTTGATCTGCAAATAGTCCGCCAATTGCGACAGCGAGATATTCTCGTCATAGTGTTGCTGCAAAAACCGGAGGCTTTTCGCGATATGGACGGAGCAGATGTTGCGCTCGCCGTGCTGGCATATCTTTTTATAAACGTCGATCACATAGTTTTTCACTTCGTCGAATCCGGAAAAGTCGGCAAACGACTGCTGATTCAAAATCAGATTGTTCGAGTCGAACAGCTCCGCATTCTCGCGGATCAGCTTGCCGAATGCATTTTGCACCGTATCGACAGATTTTCGATTGTACAGCGAATGAAACACGTCCTCCAGAAACTTCTCCACCCGCTCGGCGTCCTTCAGCCGAACCAGCTTGTTCAACTGTTCCATATCGAGATGAAGGCTTCCGCATCCGTCAGGCGCATTCGTCCGGTCTTCGGCATAAATCGCGATCTCGTTCGTGAAGAAGCTCTGCTCCCGGGCGCAGCGGGACTGATCATAGAGCAGGCGCAATTGGTCGGGCGCGAAGCCGATGCTGCTGATGCCGATGAAGAGATGCTGGTTCAAAAACTGCTTCGTATTGTTTCGGACCGTCTGCACCATCCTTTTGATCCGCTCCGGCATGCCGTCCATCGTTTCGCCGCCGCTCAAAATGAAAATGATTTCATTTTTGCACAAGACGGAAAACACCTGAAACTCCTTGCTCTTGAGCGTCTCCAAAGCCATCGATTCGATCGTCTCTTCTTTGGTCAAATCCCATTTTTCCGCTCCCGGTTCAGCGAAATTCAGCAGCATGGAAATAACGGCGAACGGGGGGCCTTGCAGCTTCCCGCTTAAGGCCGCAAGAATGCCTTCCCTTTCCCGCTCCGTTAGATTATCCTTAAAAAGACGGTACAAATTGGCGTGGAAGCCTTCGTGTTTCTTGTCGTTGACGGGCAGCGGCCGTTCGCTGTGAAAGGGTCCGGCCAAACTTTCAAGCGCTTCCAAAACTTTTTCCGCCGAAATCTCATGCTTCAGAATATACGCATTGACGCCCAGTTGAATCCCTTTCTGGGCATATTTGAAATCGTCATAGTTGGAAAGAATGATGACTTTTAACGACGGGCGTCTGCTCTTGAGTATCCGGATAAGCTCCAACCCGTCCATGAACGGCATCGAGATGTCGGTCAGCAAAATGTCCGGCTCGGTTTCGTTGAAAATTTCGATGGCTTCCGCCCCGTTCTTGGCGTCGCCCAACAACGTATAGCCTTTCTCTTCCAAAAATATTTTACCAAATAATAGAAAAGACCCTTTCGGGTCATCGCCAATTTCTATCGTTGGACGACGCCAGGAAAGAGTCTTGAAAGTAAGTATGTCAGGTTACAATCACCCGAATGCCCCGCTCTCGAAGCTGGTCCAGCTGATCCGGCGGCGCCTTCGAGTCGGTAATGACGGTGTGTACCTGATGGGAGTCCACGATCCGGTAAAAGGCGAACGTGTCGAATTTGCTGTGATCGACAAGCGCCACGACATGCCTGGCGTTATCGATCAGCTTCCGCACCACTCTCGCCTCCTCCATGCTGGGCGTAGTAAAGCCTTTCTCCACACCGAAGCCGTTCGCGCCGAAGAACACATACTCCGTATAGACGCCGTCAAGCGATTTTTCGGCCGTTTCGCCGATCAGCGCGAACGTGTTGGGCCGCAAACGGCCGCCTGTCATAAACAGCTCGATGCCGGGGCGGCCCATAAGCGCCGTGGCCACGTTAACCGCGTTGGTGACGACCGTCAGCGAGGAACGGTCCCGAATATGCTCGGTTATCCGGCCGGCGGTCGTTCCCGGAGCGATCGCTACGACCATTCCGTCCCGAATCAGCTTGGCGGCCTCGGCGGCAATCGCCGATTTCTCGGCCGCCAGCCGATCCTCCTTCTCGACAAAGGACGGTTCGATAAACAGCTTCTCGTTGAGCACAGCCCCGCCATGACTTCTGATCAGCCAATTGTCCTGCTCGAGCTTCTCGAGATCTTTTCGCACCGTCACCTCGGACACCGACAGCGCGGAGCTGAGAAACGACACATCGACGCTTTTATGGCTTTTCAAATAATCGAGAATAAACTGCTGCCTTTCCAGGCTGCGCATCTTTCGTTGCTTCCGCGGCTCGCCCATCGCTGATTTTCCTTTCCATGATCCGAGCTGACGCCATCGATCGGCTCCGGAGGGTTTCGTTGCGGCACAGTTTCTAGTATAGGAAATTTGAAGCAGGCAGGCAATCAGCCGGGAAGCAGCATCAATTTGCCTTTGACGCCGCCGGGCGTCCGGTACAAATCGAAGGCCGCGTTAATTTCATCAAGCGGAAATGTCCGGTCGATCAGATCCTTGAAATTCAATTTGCCTTGCTTCAGAAAATGCAGCGTCGTCTCCCATTCCTTGCCGGGAAACGGGGCGCTGTAGGACATCCACGAGCCGGTCAGCGTAAATTCCTTGCGGTTCATCAGCTCAAACCGTTTCGGAGAAAACGTCAAATCCCGCACAGGCGTCCCGATAAAGCAAACTTTCGCCTTGTTCGCGGCGAGCTCGAAGCTTTGCTTTATCGTCGCATCGGAACCGGCCGTTTCGAGAACGACCTCATAACCTCTGCCGCCCGTAATCTGTCTCCAGCTTTCCTCAGTGGCAGCCCGCAGATTGTTCAGCACATAGTCCGCGCCCAACTTTCGGGCCAGTGCCAGCCGGTCATCGTCAATATCGAACACGGTGACCTCCCGGGCGCCCATCAGTTTGACCCATTGCAACGCCAGCAGGCCGATATTGCCGCCGCCGAGAATGGCCACTTGTCCGCCGCCTTCGAAACGAATGTGCTGCAGAGCATGAAGCGCCACGGAGGCCGGTTCGACGAAGGCGGCTTCTTCGAAGCTGACCGCATCGTCGAGCGGGATCGCGTTCATTTCCGGCAGGACGACGTATTCCGCCCAGCTTCCGTTCACCCGCGAACCGATAAACGAGTAAGATTTGCACTGCGCATAATTTCCGGCCTGACAATCGTGGCAGCGGAAGCAAGGCAGGAGCGGCACGCCCGCTACGCGATCGCCGACCTTCACCCTGGAAACGCCTGCTCCGATCCGTTCCACCACGCCGGAAAATTCGTGACCGAGCACGATGGGATAATGATGGGCCGCATTGCCGAGCACTCTCGGCAGGTCCGAACCGCAAATGCCTGTCGCCTTCACCTTCACCAAAATTTCATGCGGCTGAAGAGACGGAACCGCAACGTCCTCCACCCGGATTACATTCCGCGCATGCAGCACCGCTGCTTTCATATGCGTCACCCACCCATCCTTGGAAAAAGATCTTTCAGCCGTTCGTAGCATTCCAGATAAAGCTCGAAGACGTCGCGGTAAATTCGTTCGTTGTTCGCGATCGGCGTCTGTTCGCGCTGTATCCGAACCGTCCTTGCGACCGCATCCTCGCCGTTCTTGTAAACGCCGGCGCCGATACCGGCCAAAATGGCCGCGCCCAAGGCCGCCGCCGAATCGGAGGACGGAATTTTAAACGTCTTGCCGGTGACATCCGCTTTGATCTGCGTCCACAGCGTGCTGTTGGCCGCTCCGCCGACGCTGTGCAGCGCATTCACGGGAACGCCGGAAGCTTCGGCCGTGACCAGATTATGCCTCAGCGCCATGGCGCAGCCTTCCATGATCGCCCGGATCATATGGCCTTTCGTCGTTTCGAAGCTTAAGCCGAGAAACACGCCGCGAGCATGCGGGTCCCAGATCGGCGAGCGTTCGCCCGCCATGTAGGGCAGAAACAGCAGCCCCTCGCTGCCGGGGCGGATTCGCGAAGCCGCTTCGTTCGCCGCTGCGAAGAAATCGTCCTGCGCATCGCCGGCTAACTCCCTTTTCAGCCAATTCAGGCTGCCGCCGCCGACCGTTCCGCCCTGAAGAATCCATCGATCCGGCAGCACATAGCCGCTGAGAATCAGCTTGTCGTTTTTGACCGGGCGATCCATCACAATGCTCATGCCGCCGGCTTGCCCGCCTTGCTCCTGCACCTCGCCCGGCAGAACCGCGCCGGCTCCCAGTGCGGCGCATGCCGCATCCAATCCGCCCGCGACGACAGGCGTCCCGGCTGCCAGTCCGGTTTCCGCAGCTGCCGCAAGCGTGACCTCGCCGACTACATCGCTGCACCGACAGATCGGCGGGAGCAGCTCGGGGGCGATGCCCATCCGCTCGCACAGCGTCTCGTCCCATGCGAGCGTTTCGATGTTGAACGCATGAAACCCGTTGCCCTGCGATACGTCCAGGGAATAGCGGCCGGTCAGCTTATAGACGATATAGCCGTTGCATTGAAGCACCTTCTCCGTCCGGCTGTAGATATCCGGCTCGTTCTCTTTGATCCACAGCACTTTGCCCGTTACGTACGAAGGCGATATCGGATTGCCCGATACCGCGAACAATCGCTCCGCACCGATCCGCTCCGCGATCGTTTCGCACTGCCTGACCGTTCGCCGATCCAGCCAGATCATGGCGTTGCGCAGCGCCCGGCCTTGCCGGTCCACGGGAACGGCCGCCCCGCTCATGCCGTCCACGCCGATGCCCTTGATGTGTGCCGGATGAATGCCGGTACGGTGAAACATTTGACGGAGGCCGTCGCGAACGGCCTTCCACCAGTCCCCGGGATTTTGCTCGACGCTGCCGGGCTGCGGGTAATGCGTCGGATAGCGGGTCGTTCCCTGGAACAGAATGTCGCCGTCCGGCGTAAACAATGCGATTTTGCAGCCTGATGTCCCGACGTCGATGCCGACCAAATACGAATTCGCGATGTCCATCGCCCCCTTTCCCGATTACCGGGCAGGCTACGCTTTGCCCGCGCATCCGCTCAACCGCATTTTCTCCTGCGCCAAACGTTTGACGGCTTGCTTGGCTGCCGACATATACGAACGGGGATCGAGATCGTCGGGGTTTGCGGCAAACGATTGCTGCAGCGACAATGAAAATGCGTTCTTCAGTTCGGTCGCCACATTGATTTTGGCCATACCGAGCGATACGCACCGTTTGATCTGCGCCTCCGGAATGCCGGAGCCGCCGTGCAGCACCAGCGGGACTTCGACTTTGCCGGCAATGTCCTCGATCCTTCGAAAATCGATGTCGGGCTCGCCTTTATAAATGCCGTGCGCGGTGCCGATGGCCGGAGCCAGCGTCGGAACCCCCGTCAGTTCGACGAATCGGCGGCACTCCTCCGGATCGGCCAGCGTGGCCTTATCGTCTTCCACACGGATGTCGTCTTCCACGCCGCCGACTTTGCCCAGCTCCGCCTCCACATTGACGTTCAGCGCGCGCGCGACCTCGACGACCTTGCGGGTCATCTCCACATTCCGCTCGAACGGATGCATCGACTGGTCGATCATCACCGAAGTGTAGCCTGCGCGCATACATTGCAAAATCAGTTCGAAGTCCTGGCAATGATCGAGGTGCAGCGCGATCGGCACGCTGGCCCTCCTGGCCGCTGTCTGCGCCGCGCCGACAATATACTCGATGCCCAAATGTTTGACCGTTCCGACCGTCGTTTGCAAGATCAATGGAGAACGGCTCTCCTCGGCCGCTTCCACGACAGCCTGCAGCATTTCAAGCGTATGGACGTTGAAGGCGACGATGCCGTAGCCCCGTTGTCTGGCCTCGATCAGTAACGGAGTTGAAGAAACCAAAGCCATGGCGGATGCCTTCCTTTCTGCAATTCGATTTTTTAGAGGCCGGCAAAGGTCCGGATCGACCGTAAATCCCGGATGCCCTCCATCGGCCCCCGCGCCGTTGTCGAGAGCGCGGCCGCCGCGTTCGCGAAACGGAGCGTCGTCTCCCAGGACCAGCCATGCAAATAACCGTATACGACTCCCGCGTTGAAGATGTCGCCGGCCCCGGTCGGATCGACGCAATCGACCCGGAATCCCGGCGCCGATACGGAAGCGGCGCCGTCGAGATAGACCATGCTGCCCTTCTCCCCCATCTTCCTGACGACCGTGCCGATCCCCTGCTCGTGCAGCCAGGCGGCCGCTTCATCCGCACGGTCGCAGCCCGTTAGCCATTCGAGCTCCTCCCCGCTCGGCAGCAGGATGTCCGTATGTTGAAGCACCGGATCGTACCAGCTCCGCCAGCTTCGGTCCTCGGCCAGCTCAGGCCGCAAATTCGGATCGAAGGTCACTATGCCGCCGTCTTGCTTGACCTGACCGATCGCATCGTAGATGAGGCTGCGGTAAGCTTCGTTGACCGTCAGGCTCGTGCCGCTGATATGCAGCACCTTCGTTCCGGCCAAATATCGGGCGTCCGCGGGATGCCGGACGTCCACGGCGGCGGAATCTTTCATATGGAACAAAAATTCGCGCGAGCCGTCGTCGAAATACGTGACAAACGCCATGCCGGTCGTCCTGGCGCTGCGGTGAACGCAAGAGCAGTCCACGGCATCCCGCTCAAGCCGATCGATGAGGCAGCGTCCGAACGCATCCTGGCCTACCGCCCCGACGATGCCGGCCTGCAATCCCCACTTGGCCGCCGCATCGATGAAGATCGCCGGCGCCCCGCTCGGATAAGGCCCGGCAAACAGCCCCGGCTCCGAAAGCGGGCAATTGGTCTCGGTCCGCATAATCTCGACCAGCATCTCGCCGATTGTAAACACCCGATTCACGCCATCACCCCTCAAGGCTGCCTGACGGCGCCTTTGATGATACCGCCGTTCGCCGCAAGCCGTCGATATCACGAACATCGATATCGCGAACTTGATCGATCGCGGCCCAAAAGTTACGAATCATTTTAAATAATTTCGATTTGTTTCGATTTTATAATAAGACCGCACGTTAACCTCTGTCAACAATTACGTTTTATTTCGAAAAAAATATTTTCGAAAGTTCTTCCTGGATCGCAATAAAGCGGGCGGTTCCGCCGGTCTGTCCAGACCTCGAAACCGCCCGCTTGTTCAGTTGGTTCCAGTATGCCGTTAAGCCCCGCTCTTGTTTTTATTGTAAATGTCAAAGCTGACGGCAAGCAGCAGAACGAGCCCCTTGATTCCCTGCTGCCAGTCGATGCCGAGGCCGATCAGCGACATCCCGTTGTTCATGACGCCCATCACGAGACCGCCGATAATGGCGCCAATGACCGTTCCGATGCCGCCGGAAGCCGAGGCGCCGCCGATAAACGCCGCCGCAATCGCGTCCAGCTCGAAGTTGACGCCCGCCTTGGGCGTGGCGGCATTCAGCCTTGCCGCATAGATCAGGCCGGAAAGCGCGGCCAGCGCGCCCATATTGACGAAAACCCAGAACGTCACCTTCTTCGTTTTGACGCCCGACAGCTTCGCGGCCTTCTCGTTGCCTCCGATCGCGTAGACGTGCCGCCCCATGACCGTCCTTTTCATCACGAACGTATATACCGCGACAAGCGCGAACAGCAGAATCAGAATAAACGGTATACCTTTGTACCGGGCAAGAACAAACGTGAAAATATTGATCACCGCTACCATAACCGCCAGCTTCAGGACGAACCACGGCATCGGCAGCACGTCGAACCCGTACTTTTGCTGGGTGCGCCGGCTGCGGAGTTCCTGGACAACCGTCACGAGCGAGAGCGCAACGCCGACGACAATCGTCAGCATATGAACAGAGTTGCTGCCGAAATCCGGAAGAAAACCGGTGCTGATCTTCTGAAACGCCTTCGGAAAGGGCGCGATCGACTGGCCGTTCAGCACGATCATCGTCAGGCCGCGGAACAACAGCATGCCGGCCAGCGTGACGATGAAGGACGGAATTCTGACATAGGCGACCCAAAACCCTTGCCAAGCGCCCACGGCAGCCCCGATCAACAGCGACAGCACCGTCGCGGCGTAAAACGGCATGCCGTAATCCACCATCATAATAGCGGACAGCGCGCCGACGAATGCGGCGACCGAACCGACAGACAAATCGATGTGGCCGGTAATGATCACCATGACCATCCCGATGGCAAGCACAAGAATGTAGCTGTTCTGTTGAATCAGGTTCGTCACGTTGAGCGGCTTCAGCAAAATGCCGTCCGATAAAAACTGAAACAGCAGCGTGATCAACACCAGCGCGACGATCATTCCGTATTGCCGGATGTTCGTTCGGAACACATTCTTGATGACGTCCATCATTCATTCCCCTTGCCTTTCGTCATATATTTCATCAGCAATTCCTGGCTTGCGTCCTGGCGCCGGACTTCGCCGGTGAGACGGCCCTCGCTCATCGTGTAAATCCGGTCGCACATGCCGAGAATTTCCGGAAGCTCCGAGGAGATGAGCAGCAGGCCCTTTCCTTCCGCGGCCAATTGATTCATAATCGTATAGATTTCATATTTGGCGCCGACGTCGATCCCCCGGGTCGGTTCGTCCAGCATGAGGATATCGGGTTCGGAAAAAATCCACTTGCTGAGCACGACCTTCTGCTGGTTGCCGCCGCTCAGGTTGCCCGTTTTCTGCAGCACCGAGGGCGTTTTGATGTTCATTTTCCGGCGGAATGTCTCGGCGACCACAAACTCCTCGTTTTCGTTCACGACCGTATTGCGGGAAATCCGGACCAGATTGGCGAGCGTCGTGTTCCGCTTGATGTCGTCGATCAGAATAAGGCCGTATTGCTTGCGGTCCTCGGTTACGTAGGCGATCCCGTTGTCGATCGCGTCGCTGACGGTGCGAATCCGCAGCTCCCGGCCGTTCTTGTAGATTTGTCCGCTGATCTGGCGGCCGTACGACCTGCCGAATATACTCATGGCCAGTTCGGTTCGTCCCGCTCCCATCAGCCCGGCAATGCCGACAATTTCGCCCCGGCGTATATGAAAATGGACGTCGTCGATCACTTTGCGGTCCTGCTGCGGATGATAGACATTCCAGTTGCGGACTTCGAAGATCGTTTCTCCGATGTCGGGCGTTCGTTCCGGATAACGGTTCGTCAAATCCCGGCCTACCATCCCTTTAATAATCCGGTCTTCGGTTACATGGTCCGCCCGCATATCCAACGTCTCAATCGTTTTTCCGTCCCGGATAATGGTGATCGAATCCGCCACTTTGGCAATTTCGTTCAGCTTGTGCGAAATGATAATCGAGGAAATGCCCTTTGCTTTTAATTGCAGGATCAGCTTCAGCAAATTTTCGCTGTCTTCTTCGTTGAGCGCGGCCGTCGGTTCGTCCAGAATGAGCAATTGCACCTTTTTGGACAGAGCTTTGGCGATTTCGACCAGCTGCTGCTTGCCGACGCCCAAGCTTTGAATCAATGTGTTCGGATGCTCCTTCAGACCGACGGTTTCCAGCAGCGCCTTCGTTTTGACGAACGTCTCGTTCCAGTCGATAAAACCGCCGCGCTTCTGCTCGTTGCCGAGAAAAATGTTTTCCGCAATCGACAGATACGGAATGAGCGCGAGCTCCTGATGAATGATGACGATGCCCATCTGTTCGCTTTGCTTGATGTCTTTAAACTGGCAAACTCGGCCCTTGAACAGAATTTCGCCTTCGTAGGAGCCGTGCGGGTATACCCCGCTCAGCACTTTCATCAGCGTCGACTTGCCGGCGCCGTTCTCGCCGCAGAGCGCGTGAATTTCGCCCGCCCAAACCTTCAGGTTGACATTCTCCAGCGCCTTGACGCCGGGGAATGTTTTCGTAATCCGTCGCATCTCCAGGATCGCGTCCGTCATATCGTCACCCGGCCTTTCTTCCTTCAGGAAATGATTTAAAACGGGGCCGGAAATAACCCCGGCCCGCAGCTTCCTGCATTATTTCAATTGGTCTTCGGTATAGTAACCCGTGTCGACAAGCGCTTCCTTGTAGTTGGATTGGTCCACGGATACTGGCGTGAGCAGGTAGGAGGGGACGATTTTGACGCCGTTGTCGTACGTCTTCTCGTCGTTGACTTCCGGCGTCTGGCCGTTCAGAATCGCATCGGCCATTTTGACGGCGACTTTGGCCAGCTCCCGGGTATCCTTGAACACCGTTTGCGTCTGCTCGCCGGCGATAATCGACTTGACGGAAGCCAGCTCCGCATCCTGGCCGGTGATGATCGGCAACGGCTTGTCGGCGGAACCGTAGCCTACGCCTTTGAGAGAGGACAGAATGCCGATCGAGATGCCGTCATACGGGGACAGGACCGCGTCGACCCGTTCCGCGGTGTAGTTGGCGCTGAGCAGGTTATCCATCCGGGATTGCGCAACGCCGCCGTCCCAGCGCAGCGTGGCTGCCTGTTCGAACTTCGTCTGTCCGCTGCGGACGACCAGCTTGCCGGAATCGATATACGGCTGAAGCACGCTCAGCGCCCCGTCGAAGAAGAAGTACGCATTGTTGTCGTCCGGCGATCCGGCGAACAGCTCGATGTTGAACGGCCCTTTTCCTTCTTTCAGGCCAAGCTTTTCTTCGATATAAGAGCCTTGCAGCACGCCGACCTTGAAATTGTCGAACGTGGCGTAATAGCTGACATGCTCGGTTTTCTTGATCAACCGGTCGTAAGCGATGACCGGAATATTCTGATCGGCCGCCTTCTGAATGACGTCCGTAAGCGCTTCTCCGTCAATGGAAGCAATGACAAGCAGCTTGACGCCTTTGGTGATCATGTTTTCGATCTGGGAAACCTGGTTTTCGATAATGTCTTCGCCGTATTGAAGGTCCGTCGAGTAGCCGAGCGCCTCGAACTCCTTCACCATGTTGGCGCCGTCGTTCACCCACCGTTCCGACGACTTGGTCGGCATCGCAATCCCGATGGTGCCCTTGCCGCCGCTCTTGCCGCCGGAAGAGCCGTCCGAAGCGGTCCCTTGAGCGCCGCCGTCATGGCCGCTTCCGCAAGCGGCGAGCGCGAGTACGAGTACGAGCGCGATGATCCATACTGCCGGTAATGTTTTCTTCACTTCAAAACTCCCCTTTCGTTTTGACTGAGAAAACTTTATCATGGCAGCGCTTCCATCGTCTTTCGACTAAAACGACACCTTTTTAAGAAAATATAGCTTTCCTTATGCATCCTCGTCGGCGGCTTCGCCTTTCCGGTAACGGTTCGGCGATACGCCTACCGCTTTTTTGAACGCCGTGCTGAAATAGTGCTGCGATTCGTAACCGACCGCTTCCGCAATGTCCGCGATGCTGCGCGCTGTCGACCCGAGCAGCTGGATCGCTTTCGAAATACGAATCTGCGTCAGCAATGCGACGAACGTTGTGCCGAGCTCTTGCTTGAACAGGCGGCTTAAATAGACGGAAGACACCCCGACCGCCTTCGCCACTCGTTCCAGCGACAGCTGCGGATCGTCATAATGGTCGCGCAAATATTGCCGCGCCCTGCGAACGACCGGCGAGATCGACGTTTCCTTGTATACGCCTCCCCGTGCTTTCCGATAGGCGGACTCCACTCCCCGAAAGCCGCCTTCCACCGGTACGGCCTGCGCCACCACGTGCAGCTTCAGATAGCGGACGACCGCTTGCTCGACCGAAGCGAACAAAGCGGTATCGGATGATTCCCATACGATAGCGCAGATGAATCCGAAAGCATCGCGGAACAGCACGTGCGGGGACGGGGCGATCAGTTCTTCGGCGATATTTTCGATCGCAAACAGCATAAGCTGCCGGTCGCGTTCCGAGCGGACGGACTGCCCCAAATCCACTTCCGGCCAGCGTACGATCCCGACCATCGCCGGCGGCGAGTCGGGCAGCAGCAAAAAACGGAGCTGCTCTTCGACTTCCTGAACGCTGATCGCGTTCTCGATCCATTCGTGGCAGAACCGTTCGCGCAGCAGCGGAATGTTTTTGCGAATTTGCTGCGACGCCAGCTTCAGATGCTTCTCCTGCGTCCGGGAACGCTCCAGCTGATCCCGGATGCCGTGCAGCACTTCGGCAAGCTGCTCCGGGGTTGCCGGCTTCAAAATATAATCGTCCACACCGTAACGAATCGCTTGCTGCGCATAACCGAACTCGTCATGCCCCGTCACGATGACGATCCGGCAGTCCGGCAGCTCACGCCTGACTTCCTGAATGAGCGCCATGCCGTTCATGATCGGCATATTCAAGTCCACGAGCATCAGATCCGCTCTGCATGCAAGCGCCAGCTCCAGCGCCTCTTCGCCGTCCTCCGCTTCGCCGGCCACGGCAAAATCCATTTCGTCCCAATCGACGGCATCCCGCAGCCCTTCGCGAATGATCGGTTCGTCGTCAGCGATAATAACCTTCCATTTATATCCATTCACAGGTCATTCCTCCTCCGTCAGCGGGTAGACCAGTTTGACCGTCGTGCCTTTCCCGCGTTCGCTCTCGATGAACAGATCGGCCGCTTCCGCGCCGTAAGTCAGTTTAAGCCGCGCCTGCACATTGGCCAGCCCGTACCCGGAACCTGACGTTTCCATTTGCGCGTCCGTCCCGCGATCCAGCTTGCGGCGAATGTTTCCTAGCCTCTCCTCGTCCATTCCCGCGCCATCGTCGGCGACCGTCAGCACAATGCGGTCTCCCTGCCGCTCGCCTTTGACCGCGACGCTTCCCGGCCCTCTCCGTTCCTTGATACCGTGGTAAATGGCGTTTTCCACAATCGGCTGGAGGATGACCTTCGGCACGAAGCAATGGGCAATGTTCGGATCGAGATCGAGCGTATACTGCAGTTTGTTTTTGTACCGCTGCTTCTGGATTTGCAAATAGCTGCGGACATGTTCGAACTCCTCGGCAAGCGGGACGAATTCGTTTCCTTTGCTCAGCCCGATCCGGAACAGGCGGGACAGCGACTGCACCATCTCGGAGACATCCTCCGCCCCCTGCTTGCGCGCCATCCACTGGATCGTATCGAGCGTATTGTAAAGAAAATGAGGTTTGATCTGCGCCTGCAAAATGCGGAGCTCCGCTTCCCGTTTCTGCTTTTCCTGCTTCTCGGTCAATTGCAGCAAATCGTTGATTTTGGTCAGCAGGCTCGTGTAGCTGCGGCCAAGCATCCCGATTTCATCCCGGCTGTCCCCCCAATAACGCGTCGTCAAGTCGCCTGCCTCCGCCCGCTGCATAAACGTCATCAATCGATGAATCGGCCTTGAGATGGAATGCGACAGTGCGAATGAAGCCGTTATGCCGAGGAAACAGACCACGAACACGAACGTTCCGACATACAGACGGATCCGCCGCGCTTCCGGCGCCGCCTCTTTCGTCGAAAACACGCCGATCGTCGACCAGCCCGTAAACGGGGATTTCCGGAAAATAAACTGCAGCTTTCGCCCGTTAACCGATTTCACGAATTCGCCGGACAGCTGCCCGTTCAGCCATTGGTTCGGAATGTTTTGAAACCCGAGCTGCTTCGGCACATAAATCGGATCGCCTTTTTCGTCCAGCACCATCAGCACCCCCGTTTTGCCCAAGCGAACATCCTTCGCCGTCTCCGCGACAACCCGCAGCTTCAGGTCGATTAATACGACGCCCAGTACCTTCTGCGTCTCCGGGTCCAGAATCGCCCTGACGGCGGACACGACTTCGCTGTCCTTGTAGTTGGCGTGCGTCGTCACGCTCCGCTTGTACGGATGGCCGACGATTTTGAATATGCCTCTTGCGGCCACCGCCTCCTGGTACCATGTCTCCAGCGTCAGATCTCCCGGAGCTTTGGCGTACATGTCGTTGCTCAAATACTCCCCTCTCGCGTTGACGACCATAAGTCCGGCGATTTCGGTCTGCAGCGTCGGAAAGCCGCGCAAAAATTGCAGCGCTTTCTCTCTGGCGGCCGCATCCAGCGGTTCCCGGCTCAGAAACCGGCGAATTTCCGGGTTGTAGGAAAGGAGATAGGTCGTGTTTTGGGCGCTGCTCATGTAAAATTCGAGCGACTTGTTCACTTTCGCGATGAGCTGCAGCGTATTTTCGTTCAATTGCCGTTCGATGACCCGATTGACGACCCAGTCCGTCAGGACGCCGAGCATCAGCGACGGGACGATCGTGATGAACAGAAAATGAATAAGCAGCTTGTAGCGGATCGGCAAAGCTTCATCTGCAAACGCTGGAAAAAAGGGACACCTTCATATCCGTTCATATCTTCCCGTTCCTTTCCCGTCTACCTGGCGTAAAAAAGCTCGACGTTGTCTTGGGTGACGATCGTAATGCCGGTATCGATAAAGGGAGGGAGCGGGTGAACGCCGCCTTTCTCCTCGCTGCTCGGCTGGACAATCCCGTGCCGCAGATGAAACAGACCCAGCAGCGACCAGTAGCCCATATTCCAGGTGCCTTGCGCGAGCGTGGCGTCGATCGTCCCGTCCTTGACCATGTCCAGCGTTCCCTTGTCCGTATCGAAGCCGATGACGATCTTGCGGCTAGGCAGCTTCAGCTTCTTCATCGCCTGGCCGATGCCGACGCCGCCATTGGCTTGCGTGGCGAAGAAGCCGTCGAGTTCCGGATGGCGCGCGACGATGTCTTCGGCCGCTTGCCTGGAGGCGTCGATCGTCCCTTTCCCGTCAGCCACCTCCACAATGCTTAAGCCGGAAAACTCCTTGGCGATCGTGTCCTGGAAACCTTCGGTCCGCTGCCGGTGGTTCAACTGGTTCGGCTGCGTAATGACCGCGACGGTTCCACGGCCGCTGAGTCGCCTGGCCAATTCGCGGGCGGCGACGGCCCCGGCGCGGTAGTTGTCCGTTCCGACAAAGGACTGCGCGCCGCTTCCTTCCGCTCCCGAATCGAACAGCACAAGCGGAATGCCCGCCTTCGCCGCCTTGCCGATCGCTTCGTTCAGCTTTTCCGGATCGATCGCCGTGACGGCGATTCCGGCCGGCTTTCTGGCAATTACCTGTTCAAGCACCGTAATTTGTTCGATCGGATCGTACTGCGTCGCCCCCCGGAAATCGACCGCGACATTCAGCTTTGCGGCTGCATCCTCGAACCCTTTCATGACGGGCCGCCAATAGTCGATATTCGACTGAAACGTCACCATCACGTACTGCTCCTCCACGTCGCCGACCAGACCGTCGGACGGCTCGCCAAGGCCGTCCTCTCCGCTGTTCCGGATGCCGTATTGCCAAAGAAAAAGCAAAAAGGCCAACGTCAGTAATCCATACACGAACAGCAACAAAGACTTTTTCAAGGGAAAACCTCCTCGAGCGGTTATTTTTCGGCACGCCGAAGCACCGGTTTGAGATCGCTTTTTCTTAAACCGGCAAAGACTTTGCTTTCGGCAAAAAATGATAGCGCTTGCAAATCGGTTGCAGGACGGCTTCGAAGTGCTGTCGGAACGATGGGAAAATCATGCTCTACTTATGATCATTCACAAGTCATGTTACTGGTAATTCGATAAAATCGCGGGAAAGGCCTGCCTGGAAAACTTTTTTACCAGCCGTCTGAGACAAAAAAAGCCGCCCCGCAGGTTTACCCAACCTCCGGGACAGCTTCAAGCGGCTTGCTATTCTGTTTAGACGAACAAGCTGCGAATAAACGACAGTATCGATTGGATCAATTCCCACAGGAAGAAACGGGCTTCCGGCGTTTGCGCGCCGGCGGCTTCGCCCCGGTCTTCCATGGAAGAGACGGAGCCGTCCGCGGTCGCCGAAGCGGCGGTCGCTTCTCCGGTCACGCTGTCCACGAAGCAGAGCGGCGGAAACAGCACGCACCACCAGTTTTGCCCTTGCCCTTCGCCCAGCGTGATGCGCAGCGCCTCGTAATCGCCGGCCGGGTAAACCCGCTTGCCGTAAATTTTGGTCGGAAACGGCACGACGGCCAGCTCCGCGCGAAATCCGTAAGCAAAGCCGCGGCTTCTCAATTCGGCTTCGACGATTCGTTCGATGTCCGCCATCCGCGACCGGATCTCGGCACGCGCTTCCCCGATCGTCTGCGGGCCGGACACCCAGCCGTTCATCGCTTCCACGACGGCATCGCGGACATGCCGCTTGACCGCCTGATCGGCGGCGGAATCCGAATTGGCCAATATGCGCAGCCGAATCGACTGCTCGGGAATGGCGGCGTCCGCAACGGCAGCGTCGGTCCGCTGCGTCTCCCAACTCATGACGAGCACGCACAGTGTGACGAACAGATACAGATAGGATAACCGAAAAGGATAACGATAATGGCGGATCATCCAACACAAGCCCCTCTCGCGCACCCGTCGGTGCATCAGCTTGCGTTCCGGAACGTTTCTATCCGTCATTATTTCCGGCTAACCTGTCTTCTAAACTATCATTCGGAAAAAAAGAAAGTAGATTCGGCTTTCCGCTGCCGGCCGTACGGCAAACCGCCGCCAAAGGCCGGCTGACGAACGGCCGATCTGTTTTGCGCCATCTTTATGCGGTTCCGCCCTGTTGCCGCCGTTCTGCTGCGGACCTTGTCCGGGAGTGTCAGCTCCCGTCATCGCTATGCCGGACGGCCAGCACATGGCGCTCGATGCCAGCATAGTCGCGCACGATCCGGATCTCGTCCCATGCGCCGAACCGGCGCAGCATGCCGGCCACCTCCGGGGCTTGACCCAGGCCGAGCTCGAAGGCGACGATGCGCGGAATGCGGGCGAGCTGCGGCAGCATGCCGATCATGCGGCGGTAGGGCGTCAGACCGTCGTCTCCGCCGTCGAGCGCGAGACGCGGCTCGTAATCGCGCACCTCTCGCTGCAGGCCGGGCAGGTCGCCGGACGGGATGTACGGCGGGTTCGACACCAATACGTCGATCCCCAGGCCTGCGGCGGGCGGGCGTTCATCTCCGCGCGCCCGCCGCGTTCCCTCGCGCCCGACGAACGGCGCGAGCAGGTCGCCCTGCACGAACGCTATGCGCGACGCGACGTTGTGGCGCTCCGCGTTCGTGCGGGCGACCGCAAGCGCGTCCGCCGACAGGTCGGACGCGCATACGCGCCAGCGCGGACGCTGCACCGCCAGCGTCACGGCGATGGCGCCGCTGCCCGTGCCGACGTCGGCCACCGTCGGCACGATCGCCGCGCCGCCCGGCGCATCGCCCGGGCGCGCGGCCTGCGCAGGCGGCCAGCATGCATCGGCCGCCTCCAGCACCGCCTCGACGAGCAATTCCGTCTCGGGGCGCGGAATCAGCACGGCCGGCGTCACCGTGAACGCCAGGCCGTAAAACCATTGCTCGCCCGCGATATATTGCACTGGCTCGCCGGCCGCCTTGCGCGCGACGAGTCGCTCCCAGCGGGCGGCTTCTTCCTGCGGGAACGGCTCCCGCCAATCCCGCAGCAGCTCCGCGCGCGTCGCTCCCAGCAGATGCATGAGCAGCCGCTCCGCATTCGCGCGCGCCTCCTCCACGCCGCATGACGCCAAAAACGAGGAAGCCTGCATGCAGGCTTCCCCAATCGTCGTCCCCGGCGCCGTCCTAAACTGGCTCATCCCTGTTCCTCCCGGGCACCGTTCTGTTTTGTCATGTCTCTGCAGCGCCGCGCCCCGCTTCGACGGTTCACACGCTCTGCTCGAGCAGCTCCGCCTGCTCCGTCAGCGTCAGCGCGTTAATAATTTCATCCAGCTCGCCGTTCATGATCGCGTCGAGCTTGTGCAGCGTCAGGCCGATCCGGTGATCGGTCACCCGGCTCTGCGGAAAATTGTACGTGCGGATCCGCTCGCTCCGGTCGCCCGTTCCGACCTTGCTTTTGCGCTCGCCCGCGTATTTCGCTTCTTCCTCCTGCCGGCGCATGTCGTAGATGCGAGCCCGCAGCACCTGCAGCGCCTTGGCCTTGTTGTCGTTCTGCGATTTGCCGTCCTGGCATGTCGCCACGATGCCGGTCGGGATATGCGTGACGCGCACCGCCGACTTCGTCGTGTTGACGGACTGGCCGCCGGCGCCGCTCGAACAGAACGTATCGATGCGAATGTCTTTGTCCAGAATTTCGACCTCGATCTCTTCCACCTCGGGCATGACCGCCACCGTCGAGGTCGACGTATGAATGCGGCCGCCGGATTCCGTAACCGGCACCCGCTGCACCCGGTGGGCGCCGCTTTCGAATTTCAGCTTGCTGTAAGCGCCTTTGCCGGACACCATGAAAATAACTTCCTTGAAGCCGCCCAGGTCGCTCTCGTTCGCTTCCAGCAGCTCGACGCGCCAGCCCTGGGAGTCGGCGTATTTGGTGTACATCCGGTACAGATCGGCCGCGAACAGCGCCGCCTCGTCCCCGCCCGCCGCGCCGCGGATCTCGATAATGACATTTTTGTCATCGTTCGGGTCCTTCGGCAGCATCAGCACGCGAATGCGCTCTTCCAGCGCCGCACGGCGGGCGGTCAGCTCCTCGATTTCCAGCTTGACCATCTCGCGCATCTCGTCGTCGAGCTTCTCGCCCAGCATCGCTTTGGCATCGTCGAGCTGCGCCAGCACCTCTTTATATTCCGTATAGGCCGTGTAAGCTTCCTGCAGATCCGACTGCTCCTTGGAATACTCCCGCAGACGCTTCGGATCGTTTGCTACATCCGGATCGCACAGCAGCTCGCTGAGCTTCTCATACCGGTCGGCCAACGATTGTAAACGGTCCAACACCGTATTTCACCCCTAAGTTTTCTGCAAAAATGTCGTCTCTCCATTATACCACAAACCTGCCGCAGGCGATACGGACAGTCGGAAACGGCAAGGCCGGCTTCCGCAGCGGGAAGCCGGCCTTGTTCGGTTTTAGACGTTGAAGCGGAAATGCATAATGTCGCCGTCCTGGACGACGTAATCTTTGCCTTCGAGGCGAAGCTGGCCTCGCTCGCGCACCGCGTTCATCGAACCCGCGGCAACGAGATCGTCATAGGAGACGACCTCCGCGCGGATAAAGCCGCGCTCGAAGTCGCTGTGGATAACGCCTGCCGCCTGCGGCGCCTTGGTGCCCTTGCGAATCGTCCAGGCGCGCACTTCCTGCACCCCGGCGGTGAAATACGTATACAGTCCGAGCAGCTTGTACGCCGCTTTGATCAGCCGGTTCAGGCCCGATTCCGCTAGTCCCAGCTCTTCGAGAAACAGCTTCTTGTCATCGCCGTCCAGCTCGGCAATTTCGGCCTCCACCCGGGCGCTGATCGGCACGACTTCGGCTCCTTCCGCCGCCGCGAACTCGCGGACTTGCTGCACGAACGGATTGTTGTCCGCATCGGCCGCCTCCGATTCGCTGACGTTCGCGGCATACAGCACCGGCTTCATCGTAAGCAGATGCAGGTCGCGGACGACCAGCCGCTCCTCGTCGGACAGCTCTACGCTGCGCGCCGGCTTGTCGTTGTACAGCGCCTCCTTGAGCCTCTCCAGCACCGCCAGCTCCTGGGCCGGTTTCTTGTCCCCGCCCTTCATGCTTTTGCGGGTCCGCTCCATACGCTTCTCGACCGTATCCAGATCGGCCAGAATCAGCTCCAGATTGATCGTCTGGATGTCGCTGAGCGGGTCGACCCTTCCCGCCACATGCGTAATATTATCGTCGCGGAAGCAGCGGACGACATGCACGATGGCGTCGACTTCGCGGATATGGGCCAGAAACTTGTTGCCGAGCCCTTCGCCTTTGCTCGCCCCGGCGACCAGGCCGGCAATATCGACGAATTCGAAAGCCGTCGGTACCGTCCGGTTCGGCTTCACGATCTCGGTCAGCTTGTTCAGCCGCTCGTCAGGCACTTCCACGACGCCGACGTTCGGATCGATGGTGCAGAACGGATAGTTGGCAGATTCGGCCCCTGCCTGCGTAATCGCATTAAACAAGGTCGACTTGCCTACGTTCGGCAATCCGACGATTCCACAAGAAAGTGGCATGACGAAAACACTCCTCTAACATGACATGGTCTTTCGCCATTATACTCGAAGAACAGGGTGAGCGAAAGACCGGGCGTGCGGCCGCTAACGCACAACAGCTAATCATGCATCGCTATGACCGGCCGCTAATGTCCGGCCGCCTATTCCTCCAACAGCTTCTCCAGCTCTTCCATCGTTTCGGCGTCCGGAATGATGACCTCCGGCGCCCGCTTCGCTTCGTCCGGCACGTCCGCCTCGAACGGTTCTCCCCAGTCATCGTACCGGACGCTCATCGTCTGCGTCAGCTTCGACGGATGGCCCGGCTCGAATTCGAGCGTCAGATCGGCGGTCACATCGACCGTTACCGGACGCGCGGTGTCCGGGTCGAGCACGATCCGGTAACTCATCGTTTCGGTCTCGATGCTGTCCTCGACCCCTTCCGGGAGCGCGCCTCCTCCCAGCGTAACGGTCAGAACGTCGATCAGCAGCGCGCGGGCGTCCTCTCCCGCGCCGTCGCCTTCGTAAGCGAGCACGACGTTCCCTTCATCATCTTTCGTCGCCGAGAACGCGGCGGCATGTCGGGCAAGCCGCTTCATCTGATCGGCGGGCGCGATTTGATAGTCGGACATCGACGCCTTGATTTTCGGCAGCTCCGATTCGTCCATCCGGCTCCACTCGCCGGTTACTAGGTCCTGTGTAAAGTAACCGTCCGGCGTCAAATACGCAGCGAGCTTATCCGTCTGGCCGTCAAACGTCGATTCGACCGTCTGCCTCATGACAAGCGGCTCGATCGACACGTTGCCCTCATTGGCTATGACAAGCTCGGACGTCTGCCCGTCCGTCGTCAGCCGCTGGTCCAGCTTCATATCGATGCCGAAAACGTCCACGCCTTTGAACGAAGCGGCCGCTTTGTCCAGCCACTCCTTCGCATCGCCGGCCCGAACGGCGGCCTCCGTATGACTCCCTCCCGATTTATCGCCGCTTGCCGGGCTCTCTTGCCTTTCATTGGAACAGGCGGCCGCCAGCGCCACCGCCGCCGCCAGCAGCGCGGCAACCGCCAGCAGCCGGACCGCCCGGATTTTCACCTTTTTCGCTTTGTGCGGCACATCGATCGCCTCCCTGGATGTCCTGCCGCGCATTCGCGCGGAATGCCGTATCTCCCGCCGGGAATACTACGTCCGGACAAGGAGGTGACGGCAATGGAAAACCAATCCCACAAAAACAACTATAAAGGAACTACCCGTATGAATGCCAAGAACCAAGATATGGCTTTTGTCAACGACACGGTCGAGGACGCCAAATCGACAAGCAACTTTTCGCCAAAAAAGAAAACGCTGTTTTCGAAAAATTGTTGCTATTGAGTCAATTACAAAATAAGGATAAAATTAATTATGGAAATCAATTATTACTCCACTGAACTAAACCAGCAGGAAAGTGCGAATAGAATAATTATACAAACGATACCGCATAAGGAGGTTGTAATATATGCCATTTCCAACGCACATCGTATCAGCAGGAGGATATGTGGAAGACGGGCAAGGAAATATCCTTTTAGTAAAAACTCGTGACGGTGGTTGGGTTTGCCCTGGTGGGCAAGTGGAAGTTGGTGAAAATCTGATAGATGCTTTGGTTCGTGAAATCAAAGAGGAAAGCGGAATTGACGCTTCAGTTAGCTATTTAGTTGGTGTAAGCTCGAATACAGGGATTTTTAAATGGTATGATGGCGTGACGGATGTTCCTACGCAAGTTATATTTGATTTCGTATGTAAACCCGTTGGTGGGGAGTTGTTAGCTGTCACTGAAGAAACAACCGATAGCCGCTGGGTGGCGAAAGATAAAGTTCTTGATTTCATTACACATCCAGCTATTCGTGCTCGCTATCAGGCTTATTTGGATTTTAATGGAGCGGTAAATTACATGGAGTATGTAACACACCCCGAGTTCATAATAAAACATGAAACATATATATCGAAGTAGATTGTTTCACGGTATTGAACAAACGAAGAAAAGAGTTAATGAATAGTTGAGTCCGTATAATTGT